>DATKZQ010000170.1:0-10582 GCA_035527895.1 Desulfatiglandales bacterium | reverse complement strand
GAGGAGTGGGCGTTTCAAAACGGCGCACACAGGCTGGTACCTTAGTGCTAAGGCTTATGGGGCGGTGCGTCGGTTTGAAACGGCCCTGTACGGGGCCTTGTTAAGAGGGCAGAGCAAAAAAAGACATCTCCATGCTCTTTTCTATAGTGAGTTTCTTAGGAGATCAGCGCAAGTTTAGGAGAAAGGCGATCCTGTGTCAAACGAAAAAGCCTTGGAGTTCACCCCCGCTCAATGTCCCCAGAGACATCAAGAAAGGATGCTGCTATCCCGTACCCCACGAGCCCTGGAATTCAGTAAGAGGCCCACCCAATTCTTAGGTGCTCCCCACAACGTAGGGAAATTGGTAACAAAAACTGCGAATAGCACCAGAACACCGCCCCCGGCTTGAATCAAGGTGAGTTTCTCACCGAGTAGTAACCACGAAGCCGCGGCAGTCACAACCGGTATGCCGTTGATGAAAACGGCGGCTCGGGAGGCGGGTACCTTGGCTAGGGCATAATTGTAGCAGAGAAAGGCCCCGATTGTGGCAAACAGGGTGAGATAGATGAAGGCTCCCACAGAGTGACCACTGACTTCTGACCAGTCCATTAACGGTAACTCCCAAAAGAATGCCGGTGTATAGAAGATGGCCCCATAGATGACCTGAACGCTGGTGATCTCGAGGGCCGAACGGTTTCGGCCCAAATTCCGAGCATTCACGATATAGAGTGCCGCTGATATCACTGCCCCGAAGATGAGGAGATCGCCGATGATGGGCCCACCAAGTTTCCAATTCAATTGCGGGTCACCAGCAACCAGGACCGCGATACCTGCGAGGGATAACCCGACGCCAAGGAGGTGTATGGGGCTTGGGCGTTCGCGCAGAAGGAAGGCTGCGAGGATTGTCACAGCCACCGGTATGGTGGCGATGATCAACGCTGCTTTCGGGGCTGTGGTATGTTGCAAGCCAACGGTTTCGAAAATGAAATACAGGCCTGGGTCAAACAAGGCGACAAGAAACACCCTGCCGTGCTCTCTTCTGTTAAAGGACGGGAAACCACGATAGGCCAGAATGCCTGCGAACAGACAGGAGGCCAATGCAAAGCGGCCGAAGATCAAAGTGAAGGTCGAAAAGCCCTCAAGGGCTATCTTAGTGGCCACAAAGGAAAGCCCCCAGAAGACCATCGCCGCACAGAGGGCCAGATACGTCTTTGTTTGCTGATATCGTATCAATTTCATTGCCTTTCCGTGAAAATGACTGCGACTCACCCTATAGTCAAAGGAGGAGGCGGAAGCCCTTATATCATTTTCTTCTTATTTCGGTAAGTTTTTTTCTCCGACTCGGAACAATCGACCCCGGTTTCTTGATAGGACTGGCTTCTACAAATAGGTTCCCGGGATCTCTTATAAAACCAAAGGGCATGGGAGGGCAATGGGATATCAAGGCCGAGTCTCGAGGAGTGGTTCAGTACGTATTCCCCGAGAGCGATCACAAACCAAACTGGTCAGGTTACCAGTTTTTTGTTGACTTGATGGCATTTTGATGCTTGTATTGATAAAGTATTTTCCTTTCAACCGGTAACCTCAATCATGAGATTACTCCGTGAAAAGATCCCCGGATCCATTGGATGTCAGCCTTTAACTCCCCTGAGCATATGCCGGAGAAATGACCTCTGGTAGGGATCTAACTGTTCACGGCTGAAGAGGCCCATGATTCTGAACCTTTTATTCGCCTTCGCCAGAATACCCTGCAGTTTACTGCAGGGAGCTTCATTTGTCCCGGCCGGAAGATGACTCTGAGTTCCTTCTGGCTCGAAAGACACCCAAGAGTCAGAGAAAGGAGGAATAGAGAGCGATGAGTTCAGACAGCCCCTTAAAGGATAAGGTCGTTCTGGTAGTTGATGACGAACCCGATATTCTCGACATCGTTGAGGAAGAACTCAACATGTGCCTGGTCCGTAAAGCCGCCGACTATGATACTGCCCTTCAATACCTCGTAAGCTACACCTTCGACATTGTTATCCTGGATATTATGGGAGTAAATGGGTTTGAGCTTCTGAAAAGCTCTGTTTACAGAGGATTCCCTACCGTAATGCTTACTGCTCATGCCCTGACCCCTGAAGCACTGAAAAAATCCATAAAACTCGGCGCCGTCTCTTTCATGCCCAAGGATAAGATCACAGAACTCCGGCCATTCCTCGAGGATGTGGTGTTAGGCGGAGGTAAGCCGGTTTGGCAGAAGGTCTTTGATAAGCTTGGCGGTTACTTTAACAAACGCTTCGGTCCGGACTGGAAAGAGAAGGACAAATTTTTCAGTGAGTTCGAAGAAGAATTGAAGGCCATGGCACAAAACCAATCCTGAGTTCGGCGAAAGGGTTGTGACACCCTCTATGGTGAAGCCACAACCTCAACGTCTCATGGGTTGCTCCCAGTCAGAGAGGCTGATAAATCCTGGTTTGTGTGCTGCCTAGCCGGCCTCACTAGTATTCCAGCCATCGTGCTACCTAGCTGCCTTCTGGAAAGTCGCCATAGTCTTAATCTGTATCCCATTTGGAGGAAACATCCTTCCTCACCCCTGTGACGGATAGTTCTTTCTGAACGGCCGAGGACATGTAATGAATGCCGCTCAGTTGGGATGCTGATACAATGTATTATGAAAAGAAACGTAAAGAGATTAAACACACATGGCACACACGCATAATGAGCTAAGACGGTCAAGTCAAAGGGAGAACACGGAATTGCGCCACACCAAGATCGTCTGCACTATCGGCCCAGCGAGCGAATCCGCTGAGATCATCCGGGCGTTGGTGGAACATGGCATGAACGTTGCCCGGCTGAATTTCTCTCACGGAAGCCACCGGGAGCACAGGGAAAAGATTCAGGTGATTCGAAGCGTTTCCGAGGAGTTAGACCGCCCCGTCGCCATACTACAAGACCTTGCCGGGACGAAGATCCGGGTAGGAGAAGTCCCCAAACCAGGGATAAGGCTCGAGGTCGGGCAGAGCTTTACGCTTACCACATCCAATGTAAGGGGAACTCATGAACGGGTACCGGTTTCCTATCCAAGCCTCCCCGATGAAGTCGACCCCGGCGATCGGATTCTCCTTGCGGATGGGTCAATAGAGCTCATTGTCGAGAGCAAAAACCACTACGAGGTCTCCTGCAAGGTTGTGACGGGCGGTCTGCTGACATCCCATAAAGGTCTTAACCTTCCCACCAGAACCATACGGGCAGCTGCCTTTACGGATGTCGACCGGAAGGACCTCATTTTCGGACTGGAACATGGCGTAGATTTCGTGGCCCAGTCCTTTGTCAGAACGGCAGATGAGGTCCTGGAGGTAAAAGAATTTATCCGCCGGCGAAAGGGCGATACCCCCGTCATCGCAAAGATTGAGCGCCATGAGGCCCTCGATTCTATCGACGAGATTATTGAGGCAGCCGATGGTATCATGGTAGCACGGGGTGACCTGGGAGTAGAGATACCCCTTGAGGATGTACCGGTTATCCAAAAGATGCTCATCCATAAGGCCAATACTGCAGGAAAGCCGGTTATCACTGCCACGCAAATGCTGCGCTCAATGGTCAACGCGCCTCGCCCCACCAGAGCTGAGGCAGCAGATGTGGCCAATGCGGTGCTAGATGGTACAGATGCGGTCATGCTCTCTGAAGAAACGGCCATCGGGGACTATCCTGTCCAGGCTGTTGAGTTTATGGCTCGTATTATCAGAAGCGCTGAAAGCACCTTTTCCCACGAAAGATATCTGCAGCTCATGCCAAGAAAGGAGATCCCAGATTCAGTGGCCCATGCCGCCTGCGTCCTGGCTAATCATCTTGATGCCTCTGCCGTTGTCGCTCCCACGCGCTCAGGAAAAACGGCTATGCATATCTCCCGGTTCAGGCCTCGGCAGCCCATTATTGCACTTTCTCCGGACGCAAGTGTGGTTCGGAGATTAACCCTATTCTGGGGATGCCTGCCCCGCGTTGTGCCTGAACCTACCGATACAGACGATATGATCGAAAGTTCTGCCCGGCATGCGCTGAAAACCGGATACGTATCGCGGGATGATCTAGTGATAATGACGGCAGGCCACCCTGTGGGGGTTGCTGGCAGCACGAACATGGTGCGGGTGAAAAGACTCTAAAAAATGCAGAAAGCTTAAAACAAGTCATCCTCACAGGGGAGCGTTGAAGTGGTTAGCGATTCATCTGCCCTTGAAGCCCCTCTCTCCCACAACAGAAGGCAGCCAGCCGATATGCAGAATTCTCTGTGAGAGCTCCCCGTTTGACACCATCCAACAAAGTTTGCTAAATGGTGGTGGCAGGCAGGGGCCAGACGGAAAAGGACGTGGTCCTGGTGATGGTAAGTGGCGCTAATTTGCCTTCCTATGCCCGGTCCGTCCCGGTGGGATGAGAGTCTCTTCGGGAGAGGGCATGACAATCAATACCTGGCCGCAGTTGGCCGGATAATCGTCTCCGCCAGTGGCCAGCTTATTACGTTGAGTCGTTCCCAGCTGGATTTGACGGAATCGAAACATAGGAGGTCTGAAGGTAGAGAAAACGCAGGAGGGAATGTATGATCAGTGAAGAAGCGATTAAAAAGAAAACACAAGAGACGGCCAACAAGCTCTTTGGTAAGGGCATCAAAATGGACCCCCCTTATCTGATGTGGAAGGAATTTGATCGGGATCTTGCCAATGATTTTTCAAAGTTCATAACGGGTAACCTTTACTCACGAACCGTTCTCTCCTTGCCTGAGAGACAGATGGTCGCATGTGCCATGCTCGCAGCCATCCGTGCAAGGGATGAACTGCGCCTTCACGTCAATGCAGCCTTGAACGTTGGGTGTGACCCCAGGAAACTGGCGGAGGTCTTCTTTCAGGTTGCCCCCTATGCTGGTATGCCGGCCGTTAATGAAGCGCTTGAGGTGTATCGGGATGTCCTCAAAGAGCGAGGGGAATGGCCCATTGCCGACCGAGAAAAAAAAGAACCATAAAAGGCTGCAGCATTTCACGTGCGATATAATGGTCAAAATGAGCGGCTCAAAAGTATGGCGGGCTGGATTGCAAAGGTCGGTGTCAGGAGGGTGAACCCCCATCAACGTTCACAGGCGGAGCGATTTGGGGTAGAGATCGTGGAGATGAGTAGCTTTGTGCCTGATATGAGCTTTGATTTCAGAGATCCACTCGGGATCACGGCAATGGTGGCAGCCAAATTCCTGAAGGAAATCGCTGCATGCATGTTCAGAAAAGGGTGAAGAGATGGAATGGCTTAGCATGAAACAGTGGTCCCCCTATGTCGCAGGAGCCGGAATAGGTGTGCTTAGCTGGTTTACCTTTCTGCTATCCGATAAACCTATCGGGTGCTCCACTGCCTTCGCCCGAACGAGCGGGATGATCGAGCGGCTCTTTCGCGGCAGCAAGGTAATGGAGAAGCCCTACTATAGGGAGTTTCCCCCGACCGTCGATTGGGAGTGGATGCTTGTGTTGGGAATTGCAATCGGCTCATTTCTTTCGGCGCAGCTTTCAGGGGAATTTCACCTGCGTTGGGTTCCCGGCACGTGGGCGGTAACATTCGGCCACGAGCCATTGCCAAGGGTTATTATGGCGTTGGTTGGCGGGATGCTGATGGGATTCGGCGCCCGGTGGGCAGGAGGCTGTACCAGTGGGCATGGAATCAGCGGAACCCTTCAGCTATCAGTCAGCAGCTGGCTGGCAGCTATTTGTTTCTTCATCGGCGGGATAGCAACAGCAAAACTTATTTTCCGCATTCTGGTGAGTTAAGGGAGGCGAGCACGCATGCTCACGACCTTTCATTCGAAAAAAGGCCCCCAACTGTTGCTCGGGCTTGGGATGGGTATCGTGTTCGGATTCCTCCTTCAGAAAGGGGGTGTGACCAATTACGATGTCATAATAGGGCAATTGCTCTTGGATGATTTCACCGTCGTTAAGGTAATGCTCGCCGCTGTTGTAACCGGGATGCCGGGGATTTACCTTCTCAAAACACTCGGGTTAGCCCAGCTCCATCCAAAACCAGGCTCCTTTGGTGCTTCAGTGATTGGCGGTCTCATCTTCGGCGTGGGCTTTGGTACCCTTGGTTACTGTCCCGGTACGATTGCCGGGGCCGTCGGTCAAGGTTACCTGAGCGCGCTGGTAGGCGGCGTCGTGGGCATTTTGATCGGCGCGGGGCTATTCGCGGCCATGTATCCAAAGCTCGAGGGTTCAATTCTACACAAGGGCGATTTTGGTCAACTTACGCTGCCCCAATTGCTCAAGGCTAATTCGTGGGCAATTGTCGTTCCCGCTGTTCTTCTGTTAGTGGTTTTGTTGTGGTGGATGGAAAAGGCCGGGCTCTAGTCATAAGCTTCCGCGAAGTCATCAAACATACCGGTTGCCCACCAAATGGTGGTAGTTTTAGAGTAAGGCAAAGCATGAAATGGCTAAGATCACAGGCAACTATGCAGCCTACTTTGCAGAGGGAGTAGCACCGAGTAACCAGCTGAAAAGAGGTGAGAATCCCTCATAAGGGTGGTCACTAGATTGGTTTGGCGGTATGCTCGAATCATGAAATTACATTTGATTTTGTTTGGGGCTGTATCATGAAAGAGGCATTGGAGAATTGGGAAACACTGGCTTTGGCCTTGGGTCTTCTGGTCGGAGCCGTGATCATTGGTCTTGTTGTTCACTATCTCCTGTCTTGTGCTATTGAACGCATCGCTCGACGGACCCAGACAACCGTTGATGATTCCTTTATCAAAAACTTCCGCAGGCCCTCGCAGGTGCTCATCCCCCTTCTCATTGTCAGTCTGCTTTTGCCGGCTTTGATTGTCTCGCCAAAAACCCTGGCCGTGCTGAGGCATCTCGTGAGTCTGGGTATCATCGCATCGATCGCCTGGTTGATCGTTCGAACGACCTATGTGCTGGACGATATCGTACTGAGCCGCTATAGAATCGATGAGAAAGACAATCTTCAGGCCAGAAAGATTTACACCCAACTTCAGGTCTTCAAGAGAATCGTTATCGTCGTTGTGTGCATTCTAGCCCTGGCTACCATGCTGCTCACCTTTGAAAAGGTCCGCCAGTTGGGAACCGGCATCTTAGCCTCTGCCGGTATTGTAGGTATTGTGGTGGGGCTGTCTGCTCAACGCACTATTGGCACCATTTTGGCCGGGCTGCAAATCGCAATCACTCAACCTATCCGGCTCGATGATGTGGTGATTGTGGAGAATGAATGGGGCCGAATCGAGGAGATAACATTCACTTATGTTGTGGTTCGGATCTGGGACCTGCGCCGATTGGTCTTGCCAATAAGCTATTTCATTGAGAAGCCTTTCCAGAATTGGACGCGGGTGACGGCCGATATTCTGGGCACGGTGTTTCTTTATGTTGATTATATGGTACCGGTTCAACCGATCAGGGAAGAACTCCACAGGATCCTCAAGGGCTCAAGTTATTGGAATGGCACCGCCTGGGGTCTCCAGGTTACCAACAGCACTGATCGTGCGGTGGAGTTGAGGGCACTCATGAGCGCTTCCGATGCCTCCAGCGCCTGGAACCTTCGCTGTGAGGTGAGGGAGAAACTGATCGAATTCATTCAAAAGAACTATCCGGACGGCCTTCCAAAGGTGCGGGCCGAGATCCGGGAGCCTAGCCAGATCCAAGCGTTGCCAGGTGACTCAAAAACAAGAGGTGAAGGCCTGAGCGAGGACAAGGACGTAGCCGATGAATCTTGATTGCTGGAACAACTCCAGAGACCTATTCCCTGAGGAGCTTGCAAGACGGCGGATCAAAGCCGCTGGCAAGGGAAAACACGAGCTGAAACCCATTTTGATAGGTCTGCGAGATTGAAGGATTGCCTATGCCTGAGGTAAGTTCCCTGCTGGCCCTCGCAGTTGTAGTCGCTGCGATGGGTTTGTTCGTCACCGGAAAGCTTGGGGTCGATGTGATCGCCTTATGCGTGCTGGTCTCGTTGATCGTGCTCGGGTTGATCGACCCGAATCAGGCGCTGTACGGTTTTGCAAGCCCGGCCACAGCCACGGTAACGGCGATGTTCGTATTGAGCGCAGGGTTAGTGCGCACCGGTTTGGTTGAGTGGTTATCCCGCCAGCTGAACAGATTGGCCGGGAAAGGCGAGATGCGGCTGATCGTAGTGCTGTGCATTGCAGTCGCATTTCTTTCGGCCTTTTTGGTCAACACTGCAACCGTAGCCATCTTCATCCCCGTTGCAACGGTGTTGGCGATGAAACGGGGAGTGTCTCCGTCCCATGTGTTGATGCCGCTCTCCTTCGCAAGTCAGTTCGGAGGCGTATGCACCCTGATCGGTACCTCTACCAATATCCTGGTCAATTCAATCGGCGTATCCAAGGGCCTGCGGGCTTTTGGGCTTTTCGAGTTTGCACCCCTGGGAATGGCCATGTCTGTGACCGGTATCTTATACTTCATCCTTATCGGAAGGCGGCTGTTGCCAAAACGTAAGGTGGCAACCGAACAGGTAGATAAGTATCGGCTGGCCGACTACTTAGCTGAGCTGAGCGTTGCTGACCAGTCCCCGCTTATTGGTCAAACGTGGGATAAGAGAAGAGCCTCCCGTGGCACAAAGGTAGAACTGATCAAGATAATCCGTGGCGAAAAAGCCATGTCCCGGCCTTCGAAAACAATAATCAGAGAGGGCGACATCCTCTTGATCCACGGGAATGTAGATAAACTCATCAGCATAAAGGAAAAGCTGGGCCTAGGTATCCAGGCCCATGTTACCATGGACGATCAGGAGTTGAGCTCTCATGAGGTGAGGCTGGTTGAGGTCTTGATTCCACCACGGTCGAGTCTGGTCGGGCGTACCTTACGGAGCTCGGGTTTTATTCGCCGGTATCGATCGGTGGTGCTTGCCGTTCAGCGGCGCGGCAGGATCTTACGTGGTCGATTAAGGGATATCCGCCTCTATGGAGGAGATTCCTTGCTCTTGCAGGTGAGCAATAAAGATGTACCTCGCCTTATGAAGGCCAGCGGAGTGATCGTGACTAACGAGTTGACCGATCTGTACCTCCGCAAGGATCGAGCCGTTACTGCGCTCCTCATATTCCTGGCAGTGCTCACCTTGGCTGCCCTCAAGATTGTTCCCATACTTGCAGCCGCATTAATGGGCGCAGTCGGAATGGTTGTCAGTCGCTGTCTCGCCATAGAGGAAGCCTACGATGCCATTGACTGGAAAGTAGTTTTCTTGTTGGGCGGGATTATTCCGCTGGGGCTGGCCCTGGAGCAAAGCGGGGCTGCCCGGTGGCTGGCTGAGTCTGTCTTGGCGCCCTTTGCGGATTTGGGGCCCCTCATGGTTCTGGCGGCACTGTATCTATTTACCGCCATTCTCACCGAGGTCATGTCAAACAATGCGTCTGCCGTGATACTCGCGCCTATTGCATTCTCCCTCGCCGCATCAATGCATGTGAGCGCCCGGCCCTTTCTGGTGGCGATTACCTTTGCCGCCTCGACAAGCTTTGCAACCCCGGTAGGGTATCAGACAAATACTATGGTCTATGCCCCGGGAGGTTACCAATTTACCGATTACACGCGCGTAGGGGGACCGCTAAATCTGATATTCTGGGCAGTGGCGGTGTTGCTCATACCAATGATCTGGCCGTTCTGATTGCTGGTTTCAGCTCGATTCGCATCTTCAGGTCTTTGCGTCCCGAAACGCCTATTCCGGTTGACGCCTTCCTCTTGCAGAATTCCCCTTCAGCCTTCACGCTTTTCGGGTTTTCCCGACACGAACCTGAGCCAGACGTAGCCAAGGACACCTGAAATGACGGAGGAAAGAATGATTCCCGTTTTGGCCATAACAGTAGCCTCGGGACAGCGGGCTCCGTAACCAAGCGCGACAGGCTGGCCAGGGGTATTCGAAGGAGTCTCGAATACCAAGCTAATTATCACCAGGGGCAAGACATATCGTAGGTGGTTCATCGTTTGCTCACCGGTTCATGGTCAAGTTCTCACGAAACCGCACTTTGAAGTACAATCCACAAATTCATCGGTGCAGTTTTACTCTAATTCGAAAGAAGATTATCCTGTCCTTTCGGAAAATTAAGTGCCGCTGACGACGGAAAGCTGGCTCGCGGCTGAAAGGAATTACCCTCTTCTTGCCGGGTTGAAAAGCCCCTCTTAAAACTCTGTCTATCCCCCCAACCCCTCAAGGGCCTTGACCAGATCCTCGAGCTTGGGTCTTTGATTGATATCATTGACCTTGATAAAGCGAATGATCCCCTTCTTATCGATGACAAAGAGCGCCCGCTCTGCCGTCCCATCGGAGCGCAATACCCCGTACGTGTCGGCCACCGCCCCGTGGGGCCAGAAATCGGAGAGCACGGGAAACCAGAGCGCTCCCATCTGATTGGTCCAGGCATAGAGAGTAGGGATATTATCCACGGTAATGCCCAGGAGGATGGTATCGTGTTTCTTAAAGAGATCCTCCACGATGTTATAGCCGGGCCACTGATCCGAGCAGACCGGTGTCCAGGCAGCAGGCACAAAGGAGAGCACTACGTTGTTTTTGCCCCGGTACTGGCTCAGGGAGATCCGCTCACCTGAAAGTGACGGGAGGGAGAAGTCAGGGGCCCGAT
>DATKZQ010000169.1:0-48511 GCA_035527895.1 Desulfatiglandales bacterium | reverse complement strand
GCACATGGGTTGGACTTGCTCGAAAAAAACCTAAAGACCACTATACCATTCAGTGTATACAACTGAATGATGATTTTATTGTCGTTTTTACAATAACTTAACCCCTATGGAACAGTCACGCTTAGTAAAGTCACGCTAGGGAGGGGCATAAGAAGGGATAGGTTCCAAGAAGTTTGCAAGAAGCGATAGTGCGTAGACGGGTTATTCTTGGAGGAGACGGATATGCACTATCATAAGGGCTCTTCAGCGCTCTCCAGCTGTTGATAAAAATAAGAAGCGAATTAAAGGAGGTGATCATAATCTGGGCATGGGTTCAAGGGAGCCGTTGGCAAAGTTAAAGGGATAATAAAGAAAGGAGAGAGAAGAAGATGAAAAGGGTATCTAGCATTTTGGTGTTCGCAGTTATTGGATTCTCGATAGTTTTTCTGTTCAGCAGCTTTGCGATGGCAGCGAAGCAGAAACCGATCAAGATTGTGTTTTCTAACTATATGGCGGAATCATTTTGGGCATGTGATGTTGACAAGTGGTTTTTGACTGAAGTGGAGAAAAGAACGAATGGAAAAGTAAGATTCGACAGATATTTTGGTTCAGCACTTACGAAAGGGATGGAGACTTTGCCGGCGCTAAGATCAGGTGCGGTTGATATGGTTACCTTTGCGCCAGGTTATTTCCCTGATGAGCTACCACTGGCAGGGTTGTTTAATGTTATAAGGATACCACGTACAATAGAGTCGGTGGCAAAGAATGGATACCAAATGTATTGGAAAGAACACGAAATATCCAAGGCGTTTGAGGAGGAAGCAAAAAGACAGAACTTCAAGTACATGTACCACTATTCGACTGAGTTCTTACACCTAACCAAAAAACCATTCACACATCTTTCGGATTTCAAAGGTGTAAAAATGAGGTCAGTTGGTCTATACGAGCCGAGGCATTTGGCTCGATGGGGAGCTCTAGCGGTAAACGTGTTGGTTGCGGAATGGTATGAGGCTTTGAGCAGGGGTACGATTGACGGAATAGGTATTCCCCGCAATAACATCGTTACGTATAAGTTGCACGAGGCAGCAAAAAACATAAGTTTTCGTGATGGATGTGTTTTGTGTTTGTCAACTGGAATTAACCTCGATACGTGGAAAAAGCTGCCCAAAGATGTTCGAGACGTTATGGAAGGGATGCGCGAGGAACATCTTAGATATAATGTAGAATATAACCACAAGACCTGGAACGAAAATATACGCGTACTCGAAGAGACAGGCTGCAAGTTTGCTGATGTAGATCCCAAAGAACAAGAGATCTTATGGAATGATTGGATAAGGGTGGCAATTGATTTCTGGCTACCGTTCGTGGAGAAGAAGGGTGTTGGAGCAAAAGGAGAGATGGTTCTTAATCGTTGGCTTCAACTTAACACAGCCAAGGGGCTGGAATATTGGCGGCAAGAATTCACCAAGTAACCAAGGATATCAGCCCACGCCATAGACCACTCCATCGCATTGAGTATTTGAAGAGCCCTGGGAAGACGGACGGCAAAGATATGCATCAGCTACAAAATGATTCTTGTGAGTAAGAAATGAATACAAAGCTAGCAAGTGGGCGTCATCTCAAGAAAATAATGGTAGGCACAAACGGATGAGGCTGGAGTGCCAGGCTGGATTATTCAAGCTTGATTGGCCAGACAGCGAGTTACGGTTGGGCTGATTACGAAAACCATTTGAGAGTGTATGGATAAGTTTCATTGTGCTGTGTTTTTTTCGATTTCACCGTTAGTCGTCTTTGACCTGACAAGTGATCGGAGGAAGCCAGAGAGTGAATTTGGCGATGAGGCCAGTTTTTGGGGTAGGTTTAGTGTTCTGATGGACGCTGTTAAAGGAAACTGATTCAGTAACCCTTCCAGGGCGACAGAGAATTGGTTGGTTAGATCCTCGTGTACTGGAAAATCTGCTGGATCGGAAAAGAGGACTGCGAGGAGTTAACCTAGATTTGGAAATGGGTATAGAATCAAATCGCTTTAGAGAGAATACGGAGCAGTCCTAAAACCAGGGCTAGAATAGGAGGTTTTTTGTGTCAACTCAGGTGACAGTGAATATCATTTCGGCGGATTCGCATGTTGTCGAGCCACCTGGACTTTGGATTGAGCGAGCTGATAAGAGGTATCGTGACCAAGCACCTCGTGTTTATTGGGATGATAAGAGGGAGGGGTGGTTTTTCGGCGGGCAGGGCGTTTTGCCTAGTCTTGTACCCGGTATGTTCGCTGCAGGAAAAAGGAAGGATGAGCTTGTTGAACACTACAAAGCCGGATACCAAGCTGCTCCAGCCGGAATAACTGACCCTGCAGCACGAACAAAGGAGATGGAACGTGATCATGTTGAGGTTGAAGTTCTGTACACGAGCTTGGGATTTGGTCTGTTTTGGATCGATGAGGCAGACTTTCAGGAAGATTGTTTTCGAGTTTATAACGACTGGCTTGCAGAATATGTAAGTTATGATCAAAAACGTTTCGTAGGCCTCGGCTTGATTTCGCTTTGGAATGTCAAGAACGCGGTGAAGGAGTTGCATCGTTGTCGCAAGATTGGTCTTAAGGGTGCTATGATTTGGGCATCGCCACCTGACCATGTATCCTTTAATTCTACCGGTTACGATCCTTTTTGGGCAACGGCGCAAGAAC
The DNA here is from genome assembly GCA_035527895.1 of Desulfatiglandales bacterium. Taxonomy (GTDB): domain Bacteria; phylum Desulfobacterota; class DSM-4660; order Desulfatiglandales; family B25-G16; genus JADFWK01. The sequence goes on along the minus strand of DATKZQ010000169.1, from coordinate 45,849 downwards.
TCGAGATGCCTGTAAGCCTACACATACTCACTGGCCGAGGTGGAGAAAGCAGGGAGTTCTTTATCCAGACTCTGGATCGATGCATTTGGAGAATGATGGTCTCAAACGAGATCCAGCGTTCTCTGGCCAAAATCATTTTTTCGGGGGTATTAGAGAGGTTCCCAAACTTACAGCTTGTTGCCGCTGAAAATGACATTGGCTGGACTGCATACTTCTTATATCTTGCCGATTTAGCGTTCAATCGATATGGCAAGTCAGGGCCGACGAAGCTTTCGATCCGACCCAGCGAGTATTTCCAAAGGCAAATTTCTGCTACTTTCATAAGAGATCTAGTAGGGCTTCTGACGGTAAGAAGATTGGGCTCAGAACGGTTCCTGTGGTCGAATGATTATCCGCACCAGTCTTCAACATGGCCAGAATCTTTGGATGCAATCGCAACAGATTTCACAGATCTTTCTGAAGATGATACGAAAAACATTTTGCACGACAATTGTGCAAAGCTATATGGAATTCAGGCTTAGCAAAACAGCAGGCAGAAGCTAAGGCAGCCGCCGTGTAAATCTCGGTGGTGACATTGAATCGCAAAATTTTGTGTCTAATGCATTTTTTGGTGTTAATTGAGATGATACATTGAGAATGGCGGCAACGTTTGAAAGTGAAAGAGACTCACGAAGCTTAGATCCCAGATCACGACAAGAAGTTTCGAGTTGTCAAGGCGATAGAGGAGGGGGTTAAGATGTGGTTGAGTGGCGCAAGTTCGTGCACAAAAGTTCGGAATTATGAATTAGGATTAGATCATTAGGTCTTTCCGTTGATTCTGACTGACTAGGTGATTAGTAGAACGGACCGAAGATTTTTTTATTGACAAAAGTGTATATTAGTATACATATATACAAATAGATATAAAATGAGTACCTCTTGAACAAAATTCTCTATCCATTTCTTAAGCCTCCTAGTTTAGCAAGATCTTTCGAATTAGAACTTTTTAGAGGCAATCATTTAGGCTTAGCGATTTCTTTAGTCCACGACTTACAAAAGGGCCCTCGTAAAATAGCTCCGCGGCAATAGAAGCTAATCCTGATCTGGGAATTGCCATAGCTTGATATTCGATCTCGATAGCACAAGAGCAACCTCACCAAGGAGCCGATAATGCAGATGTATACTAATAAACTGGCAGAAAAGGTTGTAAGTCTCGGTTATGGGAGCTTATCCGATGAAGTTCTGGGCAGGGCGAAAGAAGCTATACTGGATACAATTGGAGTAGCACTGGCGGCATCAAGAAGTGATTCGGCAAATATTTTGATGGAATACATAAACGAAATCGGCGGAAGAGAAGAAGCAACAATCATAGGAATGGGAAAGAGAAGCTCTGCGCTAAATGCCGCGTTAGCGAACGGTAATATGGGGCACGTGCTTGATTATGATGATGTGTCTTGGTCCATCATAGGGCATCCTGCCGTAGTTACGGTCTTTCCTGCACTCGCCTTGGCTGAGAAATTTGGTGTATCGGGTAAGGAGGTTTTGGTTGCATTTGTTGCTGGCTACGAGACGGTAGCAAGTATTGGAAGAGGACTCATACCTGATTTTTGTGAGAAAGGATGGCATTCTACTGGAACGCTCGGAATTTTCGGAGCTACTGGAACAGCAGGCAAGATGTACGGTTTAAGTATTGAGGAGATGTCGAGAGCCTTAGGAATTGCTGGCTCATTAGCTGCAGGTGTAAAAATCAATATAGGCACAATGACGAAGCATCTTCATGCAGGAAGGGCGGCTTTCAACGGTATCACAGCGGCTTTTCTGGCTAACAAAGGCTATTCCGCTTCTGATAAGATTCTAGAAGGCAAGGATGGCTTTTGTTACGTGTATGCGCCAAGATATGATTTGGAGAAAATGGTCGAGAGTTTTGGAAATCCCTTTGATCTAGTAAGTAATGGTGCACTTTTTAAGAAGTGGCCATCTTGTTTTGAAAGCCACCCATGTATTGAGGCAATGCTAGGCCTGGCAAAAGAAAATGATATTCTGCCGGAACAAGTTGAAAGTATTGAAATTGGTGCCACGCCTTTGGTTGTGGATGTTCTTTTTTATGACAGGCCCAGAACAAGCGTCGAGGCGAAGTTCAGCGCGCATTTTTGTGCTGCTGTATCACTAATAAAAAGGAGTGCTTCTTTAGACGAGTTTGATAATGAAGTGGTAAATAACCCTAACATAAGGGACTTGATGAAAAGGGTTAAACTGTCTGCTGACCCTGAACTCAGTGTGAAGGGCTATACACTTTCTCAAGAAGAGGGGATTTCAAAAACAAGAGCAACAATAATTATGAAAAATGGTAAGCGGTTCTTTAAAGAGGTGCCTATTGCGAAAGGTGAGCCTCAGCGGAGATTATCTACGGATGAAGTCATTGAGAAGTTCAAGACATGTACCCGAGATGTGTTAAAAGATGAAGATATTGAAAAATCAATCGATTTAGTAATGAACTTGGAAAAAGCTGATAGTGTTTTTCCTCTGATGGATATCCTGAGAGGTTAGCCTCGATTGAAAAGATTCATGCAGCAGATGTTTTTCTTTGTCGAGAAAGAGCATATCCAGGGATTGTCGCGGTAAGGAAAAGAATTGATGGGTGAAAAAAGTCTATCTTCCGTTTTTGTTATCCCCAAACATCTTACTATTTCCAATGACCTTTTGAGAGATGAAGAAATGCTTGCACGCAAATACTGGTAGTGACCCGAAAATGCGCAATCTCACAGCTACATGAATTTTCGGGTGAAATCTTCTTGTCTAGGATTACCAAGATCAGCTGCGGGTTGTCGAAAAAGACGTAAGAAACTGAGTTATACCCCAAGAGCAGCCTCAAAGGCAGCGGTTCGACAGCAGCAAGGTGTTTAGAAGGGGAATGCGAATTATGCCAACTTATAGGATAGGAGCAAGGAAGAATGGAAGGGAAAAAGAAAGGCTGGTGGAACACCGAAATAATTGATGTTAAACCGAACACCATAACGATTAGCGGCTATCAGATTCAGGATCTTATGGGGCGAGTGAGCTATGGTGAGATGCTTTATCTTATGATTATGGGAAAACTGCCCCAAGAAACAGCCGGGAAACTCATCGATGCTGTTCTCGTGGCGGCCTGTGACCAAGGAGTCATTTCTCCTGCCATCACAGCTACGAGTATGGCAGCTACCTGCGGAGTAACATTCAATTGTGCCGTCGCTTCGGGGATGAATCTCTTGGGAAAAATACATGGTGGTGCCATTGAAGATGCGATGGTTGTTTTTTATGACATTGTTAAGCGCGCAGAAGATGAGGGTAAGAACATGGAGGAGGTTGTTCATGATGTGTGCATGGAATACAAAGCGGCAAAGCGATTTATGCCAGGATATGGTCACCCAGTGCATAAAGAGGACCCCCGCACAACGAGGCTTTGGGAAATGGGGGAAGTCGCGGTGAAAAAGGGGGAGATCAGCGGTAAGTACATAGCGGTATCTAAGGCGATCTATGAGGCCATGAAGGAGCTAACTGGAAAGCATCTTACCATTAACATAGATGCCTCGGGAGCAGCCATTCTCTGTGAGCTCGGGATTCCTTCCGAGACGGCTCCTGGATTCATTTGTCTCTCCCGCGGTCTGGGGCTCGTCGCTCATGCTTATGAAGAGATGAAATTTGGTAGAAGGATGAAAGCACCCATGCCCCCTGATTTGCTGAGTGAGCACATGACGTATTCTGGGCCAGAGAACAGGGAATTGTCTGCCAAGAGGAAAGATATGCCGTAGAGTTTGCTTGAACTGGAGGAAGAAAATGCCAAGACTAATGGAATATCAAGGAAAGGAGCTTTTTCAAAAGAACGGGATTGCCGTTCCAAAGGGGAGGTTGGCCCAGTCTCCTGAAGAGGCCAAACAGATTGCCAAAGAGCTGGGGGCGGCGGTCGCCATTAAGGCTCAAGTACTGATGGGAAAGAGGGGGAAGGCGGGAGCTATTAAGTTTGCAAAGACCCCGGAGGAGGCGGAGAAGCTCGCTCAAGATATTCTCGCGCTAGAAATCCAGAACGTTCCCGTGAAAAAGGTTCTCGTGGAAGAGAAGCTGGATATCAGGAAAGAAATCTATATGGGCGTGACCTCGAGTGACGCTACCCGGGCACCTGTAGCCCTATTTAGCTTAAGCGGCGGGATGGATATCGAAGAGGTAGCGAAGAGTCAACTGGAAAGGATAGCGACCTGGGACATATCGATTAGCCGCGGTTTTCATCAGTATGATGCACTCAATATGCTACGGAAGGTGAAAGAGCTTTCAAGTAGCGAAATAAATAGCTATGCTCAGATTCTTACTAGGCTCTACACGATTTACCGGCAAAACGACTGTAAGCTTGTTGAGATAAACCCCTTAGTTGTAACGGATAAGGGAATCTTCGCCGCTGACGCTCGGATAGACATAGATGATGATGCAGTTTGGCGGCATCCGGAATTGGGTATGGACCAATTTGAAGAGGCCGGTGCGAGAGAGCCAACAGCGTTAGAGATTGCTGCAGGCCAAATTGACAAAAATGATCATCGGGGAAGTGCTCATTTTGTGCAGATTGACCCCGATGCATCTCGAGCCAAAGAGCAAAAGAAGATCCCCATTGCTTACCATTGTGTGGGTGCAGGGTGCGCGATAACCCTTTTTGATGAGATATACCCTCTGGGCTACTCTCCACTGGATTTTTGCGATACATCCGGTAACCCAACTTCACTCAAACTATATGCTGCCGTGAAGATCATATTGTCGCAACCGGAGATACGAGGATACCTGTTTGTGACAGGTATGGCAGCTCAGCTTCTTGATAATACGGCACGGGGCATCATAAAAGCGTTAAAGGAGCTTTATCCCAAGACAGGGGGAAAGCCGAATATTCCCTGCGTCTTTGCCTTTCGAGGAAGATCCGATGATGTAGCGGTTCAATTGTTTAAGGATCATGGAATTAGCGATAGCCCCTGGGTAAGGATGTTGCGTCGAGATTTCAGTGAAAAGACTGCTGCTGAGGAGTTTAATAAGTTGTACAAGAAGTGGGAAAAGGAAACAGGAGGAATATGATATGGCGGAAGATACCTTAGCGTTTGAGACGACGGCAGGCGCTGTCATTCGATTTGATCTTGAGAAATGTGATAGATGCAAAACAAAGGCTTGTATTGAAGCAGACCATCTTCCTTTTTTGGGGCCGGTTTTGGAGCTCAAAGACGGAAGGCCTTCACTCATGTGGAGCCCCGAAGAAATCAAAAAGGGAAAATGCACCGATTGTGTGGCCTGCGAGTTAGCATGTCAGTTACACGGAAATGGAGGGGTTACCATAACCTATGCGACTCCAAAACTGGAGGAGTACGTTGCAGAGCTAGAAGGGAACGGGATCAAACCGGTGTATAAGAGATAGGAGTGTAATGATGGCAATTTTGGTCGATGAGAATACCGAAGTCTTAATCCAAGGAATCACCGGGAGAGAGGCAACGATTCGGGCAGGGGTCATGAAGGGATACGGGACCAAGGTAGTATGCGGAGTGACCCCCGGCCGTGGAGGAATGGAAGTAAACGGAATCCCGGTGTATAATACCGTTGAAGAAGCAAAGGAAAACCATCCGAACGTGACCGTAACTACGGTATTTGTTGCAGCTCGATTTGCAAAAGAGGCGGGTTTGGAAGCATTGGATGCTGGAGTTAAGGTGGTTATCATGGTGCCTGAACGGTTGCCCCATCAGGATATGCTTGAAATCATAGAAAAAGGCCGGGAAAAGGGGGCCACTGTCTTAGGACCTAACTGTATTGGATTGGTCAGCCCGGGGAAGGCCATCGTGGGTATGATCGGTGGGACTCCTGAGCTGGCACGAACCATTTTTACAGAAGGATATTGCGGAGTGCTTTCCAGAAGTGGGGGTAATACTACAAGCACTAGCTTCTACCTCACTCAGGCGGGTGTAGGACAGAGCACATCTATTGCCATCGGCGGTGATGCCTTCGTGGGAGCAACCTTTGCTGATCTGCTCCCGTTGTTTGAAAAGGACGAACAAACGAAAGCAGTTGCGGCATTTGGAGAGATCGGGACGACGATTGAGGAAGATGCAGCCAGACTCATTAAGGAAGGCAAGTTTACAAAACCATTTGTTATCTATCTGGGCGGGAAGTATATGCAGGAAGATACAAGGTTTGGGCATGCTGGGGCAATCATCTCCCGAGGAAAGGGAACGACTCAGGAAAAGGAGAAAGTTTTGCAAGATGCGGGAGCATATGTCGTGGACCACCTGGGCGATATCGGTGAAGCGGTAAAAAAGGCGGTTGCTGAGCATGAGGCACGGCAAAAAAGGTAGTGGAGGTAAAGGCGATGGGATCTACATTCGTTGAGAAGGTGTTGGCCATGAAATCCGGGAGAGGTAAGGTTACGCCCGGAGAATTCGTTGTAGCAAAGGTGGATAGTTCCCTGGCTAATGATGTAACGTCACCGCTCTTGATTCGGAGGTTTCAGGAGATGGGCTTGGATAAGCCGTACAAGCTTCCGGGGGGATTCGAGATTTACATAGACCACTTTGTTCCAGCAAACACCATAAGGACGGCAATAGAACACAAGAATATCCGTGAGTTCTGCAAAAAATACGACATCTATTTTTCAGAGGCTGGAAATGGGGGGCACCTGAGGTTGCCCATCGAGCGAGGGCACTGCAGGCCGGGGATGCTCTTTGTGGGTGCGGATTCACATACCACCCTTCTGGGGGCAGTCGGAGCATTTGCTGCCGGGATTGGCTCTTCAGAGCAGGCGTATGTTCTGTATAACGGGGATCTGTGGTTCAGAGTCCCGGAATCGCTCAAAATAGTCGTGGACGGTAAAATTCCCGCGTACGCCATGGGCAAGGATATTATCCTGAGAATCCTTGGCGATCTGGGTGAAACCGGAGCCCTCTACAAGGCTGTAGAATATACTGGTCAAGCCATCAGAGATCTGAGCATTGATGGAAGGATTGCAGTTTGCGGCCTGACTTTGGAGATGGGGGGAAAAATCGGCGTTGTGGAGGCCGATGAGAAGGTTGTAGAATACATGAAGGGCAGGACAGATAAGCCTTTCGAGGTAGTCAGGTCAGACGAGGATGCAAGGTATGAAGAAACCTACGAATATGACGTTTCTGAGCTGGAACCCCAGATTGCTACACCCCCAAGGATAGATATGATCAAAAAGGTTAAAGAGGTAGAGGGACTGCCGATCAACCAGACCTATATAGGCTCCTGCGTCAACGGAGGCGTGGAGGACGTGGCCATGGCAGCAAGAATCTTGAAAGGAAGAACAGTCCACCCGGGCATAAGGTGCATCGTTATCCCACAAAGCAGGGAGATCTATCAAAACGCCCTGAAAGCGGGTTACATACAGGCCCTGTATGAAGCGGGAGCACTCCTCGCCCCCTCTGGATGTGGTCCGTGTGTAGGAGGCCACATGGGGGTGATGGCCCCTGGAGAGCGGGTGGTTTCCACCGGATGCAGGAATTTCGCAGGAAGGATGGGTAGCCCAGAGGCAGAGATCTACGTTGCTTCGCCCGCAACCGCAGCGGCATCTGCCATAGAAGGCAAGATAACTGACCCAAGGAAGTACTTTTAGGAGGCGCAGATGGATATCATAAGAGGAAGAGCTGTATATAAGCTTGGCGATGATATTAATACGGATAAGATACTGGCTGGAAGATATCTAGTGCTAACAGGAGATGACGAGCTGGCTGCGCACTGCTTCGAGGGCCACATTGCGGATTGGAACGAGAAGGTAAAAGAAGGTGACATCCTAGTAGCAGGGGAAAATTTTGGATGTGGAAGCTCGCGAGAACACGCCCCCGTGGCACTAAAAGGATCTGGGATTGCAGCCGTCATAGCCGAAAGCTTCGGAAGGATTTTTTACCGCAACTCCATTGCCGTCGGGCTGCCCGTGATTATCGTTTCTGGCGTATCCGAAAAGGTGGAAGAGGGTGACGGCCTTGAGATCAATTTGGAAAAGGGAACAATGACGAATGCCCGGACCAATGAAGCGATAAGTTTCAACCCTTTTCCCGATTTCATTCAGGCGTATTTGGATGCAGGCGGCCTCTCTAATTACGTTCATCAAAAAGTCGAACATAAGGGTTGAGAGGGAGAAGAAATGAAAAGAGCTCAGATTGTTCTCACTCCAAATGAATCGAAAAGGCTTATAGCTAAGGCAACTGTTTCAACAGATGCCGTGCGGGATGCTCTCGATAACGGAATCGTTACGATCCATCCAAGTAGCACAACATATCACATGGTAGAGTTTATAACGGGGGAGAAAGCGGAGGGGATTTGGGTTATAGGGATGATCTGTCCCAGAGGAACCTGTGTGGAGGGATTGACACAACAGGCGTTTGAAAAAGACAAGTACCAGGAAATCAGCGACCCTGCGAATTTCCCCTTCTCTTGGGTTTTTAGGAAAGGAAAGCTTGAAAAGGGTTGGAAACTGGCCGAGATCCTAAATGAAATGAGCGTGGGCGATGTCTATATTAAGGGCGTGAATGCCCTCGATGCTCATGGATATCTGGGAGTGCTCATTGCGAGTCTAGCCGGCGGAACCATATCCAAAGCTGCGGCCGCGCAGAGGAGGAGAGGATTCAAGATGATTTACGTGGCCGGACTTGAGAAACTGGTACCCACCACACTCAGACACGTTGCCAAAGAGACTGGGAGGCATAAAACAGAAGTTGCCTTTGGCATCCCCTGCGGTCTATGGACAACAAAGGGTGAGTGCATCACGGAGGTTGAGGCGTTCAGAATTCTGACGGACGTTGAGGCGATTCCTTTCGCCGGGGGAGGAGTGGGAGGTGCCGAGGGTTCTGTCGTGATGGTGCTGAAAGGCGAAGACCAGAAAGTCGAGAAGGCAATACAACTATTTAAGGAGGTAAAGGGAGCACGCCTACCGAAAATCATGTTGCCAGACTGTGAAACCTGTCATTTTCCAGGGTGTAACTTTTCTGGGCAGAAGATGGAATGGTAGTGATTTTGACAGCTCGCTCGAGCCAACTATAATAACCTAGCTGGTAGAATACTCGTGCTGCCGAAATGAGTGGTGGGTGAGTATCAATTGATAGAATGTGAAGAAACGGGGGAGCAAATGGGCGACCAGGAAAGATTCCGGTGTGTCATATATCGGGGAGGGACCAGCAAGGCAGTTTTCTTTATGGAAAATGAACTCCCTTCTGGTTTGAAGGTGAGGGAAAAAATGCTCATGGCTGCATTCGGAAGCCCTGATGTACGCCAGATCGACGGGCTCGGTGGCTCGGATATTACCACTAGCAAAGTGGCAATCATCGGACCACCAAGCAGGGAGGACGCCGATGTGGATTACACCTTCGGTCAGGTCCTCATCGATCGCCCCGGGGTCTTGTTTCAGGGTAACTGTGGGAACATCTCCTCAGCGGTTGGCCCTTTTGCCATTGACGAAGGCTTGGTAAGGGCAACAGACCCTATGGTCACCGTGCGTATCTACAACACAAATACACACAAAATACTCATAGCAGAGGTTCCTGTCTTTGAAGGTAAGGCTGCTGCTGACGGTGACTTCAGCATTCCTGGGGTTCCAGGGACAGGAGCCATGATCAAAATGGATTGGGCGGACACAGCAGGTTCAGCGACCGGAAAACTGCTTCCCACCGGAAATGCCGTCGATACGTTAGATGTTGAAGATATTGGCAAAATAAAAACCTCGATTGTGGATGCTGCCAACCCAGTTGTCTTTGTTTTGGCAGAGGATATTGGAGCAACCGGCATGGAAAACCGTTTAGAAATTAATAGCAACACAGCCTTGATGCAGAAGCTAGAAAGAATTAGAGCCGCTGGGGCTGAGGCAGCTGGGATCGTAAAGAGCCGTCAAAAGGCTTTGGAAGACAGCCCGGTGATTCCTCAGATTTCCTTCATCAGGCCGCCCATAGACTACACAGATTATGTCACCGGAAGAATAATCAAAGCGGAGTATGTCAGCTTTCTGTCAAGAAACATATTTAATCAGATGGCGCTAGAGACCTATACCGGTACCGGATCGATTTGTACGGCTGCAGCTGCAATGATCGATGGGACGCTTGTCAGCCAGGTTGCTTCTCATACCACAAAAGCGACCGGCATGGTGCGGATCGGACACCCTCGGGGAGCAATGGAGATTGAGGCATGGGCGGACCATGAGGACAAAGAATGGAGACTAAAAAGAGCTATCATGAAAAGAACTGCTCGGCGACTCATGGAAGGGTATGTATATGTGAAGAAGAACATCTTTAAATGATGACGAAAAAAACATGAATGAGACTGAGAAACTGGCACAGTTTGTTTGCTTTTCCTCTTTTGATGCTTTTCCGCAGAATGTTGTTACTTCAGCTAAGAAAAGAATTTTAGATGCTGTTGGGGTTGGGGTTTTTGCTGCCAAGTCACCCTGGGGAAGGATAGTGACGGATTTTGCTGTAGAAAATGGCTGCTCTGGGAGTAGCACCCTTTTGGGGGGCTTGGGAAGAAAATGTGAATCACTTTTTGCTGCATTTGCAAACGGCACTTGTGTTCATGGATTCGAACTGGATGATGTGCATTATCCTTCTATTTCACATCCGGGATCTGTGGTAATCCCGGCCGCGATAGCTCTCGGGGAAGCCCGAGGTATCTCTGGCAAAACGCTCCTGGAAAGCGTTATTCTCGGTTATGAGGTCATGGGTCGTATAGGTGCTACAATATCAAGGCATCATATAGCGAAGGGGTTTCATCCAACGGGCACATTTGGTGTTTTTGGCGCAGCAGCCACTTGCGCGAAAATTCTTAGTCTTAATGAAGAGGAAATACAAGATGCCTTTGGGATAGCGGGATCCTTTTCATCGGGAATAATGCAGTTCTCTGCAACAGGCTCTATGGTGAAAAGGGTACACGCGGGCAATGCAGCCGAACAAGGAATGAAAGCAGCACTATTAGCGAAAAAAGGGTTTACCGGCCCGAGGGAGGTCCTAGAAGGTAAATACGGGTTTTGCAGAGTCTTTGTCGACTTTCCTGAATCTATCGAGTGGGAAAAAATGACTGCAGCTTTGGGTGAAAAGTATGTCGTTCAGGAAATAAGCGTCAAACCCTCTGCCGCGTGCGGCGTTCTCCATTCTGTAATTGACTCAATCAGGATGATCAATGAGGAGAGGAAGATTGAGGCAGATCAGATTGAGGAGATAAAGGTGTTGGGACATGAGAATTTGGTGAATGAGCATAATGTATATGAGCCGAATTCAATTCTGTCAGCCCAATATAGCCTGCCGTTCACAGTTGGTTTAGCTGTCGAGGGCAAAATAGATGACCCCTATGTCTATCTAAACGAATCGGTTTTAACTGATGAGAAAGTGCTGGAAATTGGATCGAAGGTCACAACGGAACTGGATGAAGGAATTCAAAGGGTTTACCCTGACAAATTTGGGGCCGAAGTCTCTATTAGATTCAAAGATGGTAAGATCGTGAAAAGGAAAGTTTTTGATCCGAAAGGAAGTTGCAACAACCCCTTTACAGAGAGAGAATTAGAAGAGAAATTCAGAGCAGTCACCAAAGGTTCACTTCTTGAAAGAAGCGTCAGCGTTCTTATTGACAGAATTAATTCAATTGAATCGAGTAAGAACATCAATGAGCTTTTTGAAGGAATCTCATGGTAGATTTTTGGGATCAGGAGGAGTCCTTGTGTGATCGAAGGATGGAAGAACTAGCTTGATCCTGCACAGGCCTGATGGTAGGATGTGCTAATAGCATTGTTCATGTTGACAAAATCGGGCCTGGACGTTCATTCTACGGGCGCTAGAAAGTGGCTTTAGACAAAGCGGTTTGCCAATTAGATTTGGAGATCTATAGTCTATTGAGCTTTGAAGCAGGATCTTTGACCAGATTTTGCGATTGCTAGTGAATTATGAGGTCGACAAATCGTTACGCTCCTAAGCGATAAAAACAAACTCCAAAAAAGTCAGATTTCTCATGGATGAAGACAGGATACCTGCTTATGTCCGCATAGGCAAGACCCTAAAAGGCCGTATCGAATCTAAGATATACGCTCCTGGTAGCCTTATTCCATCTGAAAAAGAGATAGAAAGAGAATTTGGGTTCAGTAATATCACTATTCGTAAGGCGCTTGACTTATTGGTTAATGAAGGGATTTTGGTTCGAAAGAGAGGGATTGGTACTCGAGTTATACATCGAGATGATAACCGGTTGGCAATAAAGATCACAGGAACATTCAGAGATTGGTTTGACTCGGCTTCAGGTAAGCATCCAAAGCTGGATGTTGAGGTTTTGGAGATTGCTGTCACGACCTGTCCTGAACCGATTAGAGAAATCCTCTCGCTGAGCAAGGATGCGATGGTCTGGAGAATGAAGAGGGTTCGTAAGTTTGGCGAGGAGCCAATTTCGTATTACATTAATTATGGACCCCCGCAACTATTTGAAAAGGTTAACGAGAATGCCTTCAAGAAGCGAAGCTTTTTCGAGGTATTTAAGAAATGCTCAGGGGTTCAGCTTTCCCAAATCGAACAGAATGTTGAAGCAATAACTGCTGATGTGGATTTGGCATCTATTTTGAGAGTACAATTTGGTGCCTCACTCTTTTTTGTTGAGAATATTTATTACTCAACATCTCTTGTTCCGATTGAGGTTACCCATGTTTATTATCGAGGAGACCGGTACATTTATAATGCTGTTATCAGGCTTGACCAAGAGGAGCGATCAAGGTTCCCAGGAGAATGATTCATAGATAGGCCGGATAGGGAATTGCATTCTTGGCTGCGGATTGAGATGTTCTTGTGAGGCTTCTGGCATTTCCTCAAAGTATTTTGAGCCGACTCCTGGCTTGAAATGACAAGACTTGGAACAGGACATCCGATTTGCTCAAATAAAGCCCACCTAGTTTCTTATTCCAGAGCCCTTTGATAGCCAACTTCAATTGTTGAGAGCTGATTTCAGGGTTCGGGATGTCAGTAATTGTGATAGATGATGAACCAGTTCCAAGTGCCCAAGTTCTCTGAATGCGGTTTTTTGATATGCTCTTCAATTAGGCAGCCAGCAGCATGCTATCTAGAAACTGAGCCAATATATCCAATTACCCCAATAGGTGCTTCCTTCTGTATGATTGGGAGCGATTGCCGGGCGAAATGGCTTAAGGAAAGTGAACCCCTTTACTCTCGTGGAGAGGTGAGGGTTTGTCTATGTTAACGAATTACTCCCGATAAGTGGCCAGAATCCATTTTGATCAGGGGGACGAATTCTTAGATTAGCCAGAAAAGGAGGTTTAGGATGGGTATTTTTGCAAAAGGGAAGGATGTACCTAAAGGTGTGGTGGACATGCAATTGGTCGGTGGAGTGCTATCGACTCAGCAGGTGGTGGGCACGAGTTGCAGCATGATGGTGGCCATGCGGAGCGCTGGCTACCATTCAAAACCACATGTACATGACTGTGAACAACTGAATTACGTCAGCAGGGGAGAGATCTGGGTCTTCGTTGAAGACGACGCGTTCGAGTTGAAGATGGGTGACTTTCTGCGAATTCCACCGAGCAAGGTCCATTGGGCCTGGAATCGAGCTGACCAAGACTGTGAGCTAATCGAATGCCATTCGCCAGGTTTAGATATTCTGCCTGAAGACCAGGCAGTGTTTCTTTTATCTGATAAAGAGGACCGCCGCTCCGTTCGACGAGTCGGTACCACCTTCCCAGAAGGGAATTTTGTCGAAGTCGAGACAAAAATCCTTAAGAAAAAAACCAATTAGAATCTGCTGATGTTAAAGGGAATGACTCTATGGCTCAACCAGCTGTCTTAAAACGCATTATCATCGGTGAAATCCGGGTCACATACATACCGGACGGTCACGCCAGACTGGATAAGTGTGCTTTGTTTCCATCCTCGACACCAGAAGGCTGGAGCCTTCATCAGGAGTGGCTGGACGGGAATGGGCGACTAGTTGCCAGTATTGGAAGCTTTCTTATTGAAACAAAGAAACTGAATATCATGGTCGATATGGGATATGGCGACCGACTGCTGGATATACCAGGCTACGGGACATTCGTGGCGGGGCGTTTGCTCGACAATTTGGCTACAGTCGGTATTCGCCCCACAGACATTGATATCGTCGTCTACACCCACCTGCATAGGGATCACATCGGGTGGACCAGTCACCTGGTGGAGAGTTCCAGAAAATTAACATTCCCTAACGCTGCCTATCTTCTATCATCCGTCGAATGGGATTTTTGGCGCGGCCCGGACGTGGAGATTGGACCGAGCCTGAAGGAAGTCCGTGAACCTCTAGAAGACCGTGCCAAGTTTGTCGTTGATGGGCAGGTAATTGCACCAGGCGTAAGTGTGATGGCGACGCCCGGCCACACTCCCGGTCACCTTGCAGTAATAGTCTCATCGGAAGGTCGTCGGGCTATTATTCTGGGAGACATCGTGCATTGCCCGGTACAGTTCCATATGACGGATTGGAACATGTTATACGACGTGGCTCCGGATCTAAGTATACGAACACGCCAGCAATTCATCAAGGATTTCAGCGATGATGATACCATTATCGCGGGCGGGCATTTTGGTAATGTGGTTTTTGGCCAACTCATTACTAAGCATGGTAAGCCTCGGTGGAGAACTTTAGAGTAACTCTCGAAAACCCCATGTGCCTCTCAGTTCGTAGCCTGATTTCCCTTTTGAGCTGGTTTAACAAAGAAATACTGTTGTTCGCCACAAGAATAAAGAATTGGCAGTTGTGTGTTGGCAGGGAATAGACCACATGATTTCGTGGCTGCCAATAAGGCCTATAAGTAGATAAATGAGAAAAGCGGGGGCCAGATTCAAAGGAGACTAGTTGCATGAGAGTCGTTGTATAGCTGGTTGAAAAAAATCATGCGTCCCTTTAAAATATCCCCATAAATCTATGGATCAGGTGAGTTTGACGATCGGAATTAAAAGCCCAAAGAGGCGATATAAGGCCCAATAGACCTTTACCTTCTTGGTAGTGGGTTGGATGGACACGTCGGAGCTTTTAGAAGAAAGCTAAATGGTGATCTTTAATTCGATGCGTGCTTTAGTCAAAGTCATCACGGTTTACTTGAAGGTAATCAGATACTTAAAGATTTCCATGAAAAGCGATACTTAAAGCGGATGTGAATCCTTGTTCTTCACTCCTTCTTCATGCTTATCATGTCCTCCATGTCATCGCCACCAGCAGTTAAATCCCTTCCGAGGCATTTACGCTCCTTCAAGACAGAGATAACCTTTATTCCCAAAAAGCTTCCTGCGTCCTCCGCCCCCTTTGATCTTAACATAGAGGCGGGAGGAGGACTCCAAAGGTTACCCTTCGAATTCTCAGCATGCAATAGTCTGCGGTGGGGATAATCCTCCGCCTGCATCAGCGTTAGATAGCAGGCCAACAGGACTTGTCCAGCCTTGTTGAATAATAGCCTAATATCGCACCATTGGGCATTAAGAATAGACATTCAATAGCATATGACCTGGTGGGTTCTCGAAGGCGCTGGTTATTCATGGAAATCACTTAAAAAAAGACAGCAGGCTTCACCATGCGTCTTATTATATGTTGTGTTTAATGTCACAATGCCATACACAGCATGGAGCAAGCGATTGGGGATGTTGAAGCGCGAAAAAATGTATCCATATCGCTTATTCATGACAGGCAAAGAAGAACAAACTATCATCATTATACTGCGGAGCTAAAGTATCAATCGGTTCTGTTTTTTCAAAGGAACACGAGGAAGAACCGGTTGAAAACACAAGCCATGTTTTCTGTATGGTTAAGACTTTGTTATGATTTGAGATGCGTTTTAGGCTATACAAGATGAGACCATTTCGGGAGTTTAAGACACTCAAGGTCTACTTCATACAAAACCGGATAGCCCTGGCTCTGGGGCTTTCGAGCCTCTTGCTGGTCGATGCCCTCCAACTGTTCATTCCTCGCATCATCAAGAAATCGGTAGACGCCCTCACCATTGGCCAGGCACATATGAGGCTGTTGGTCATTTATGCGCTGGCCATCGTGGGAATCGCCCTCACCATGGCGATTTTCAGATATGTGTGGCGTTACCTTGTATTCGGTCACGCCCGGAAGGTGGAAGAGGCGCTCAGGAACAGGATTTACAGGCATCTCCAGACCCTATCCCTTCGCTTCTACTGGCAGGTCAAGACGGGAGACCTGATGGCCCGTGCGGTGAACGATATCGATGCGGTGAGAATGGCCGCTGGCATGGGGCTGGTTGCCATGACCGACGGAGTTGTGCTGGGATTGGCGACCATCGGTTTCATGCTCTATATAGACGTAAAGCTGACCCTTATCTCTCTCATTCCAACACCCTTTATCGTGTATTTTACCCTCATCATTACCCGGAGGATTGGAAAGGGATTCAGACAGGTACAACAGGGCTTCTCCGAGGTGACGGAATCGGTCAGGGAGGCATTCGCGGGCATCAGGGTCATTAAGGCATATAACCGCCAGTCGTGGGAGTACGGAAGAGTAAGGCAAAAGGGGGAAACATATGTCAAATATAACCTGGAGTTAGCTAAAAACCTCGCGATCTTTTTTCCGCTGATGACCCTCTTTACGAATCTCGGGCTGGCGCTCGTGATCTGGATTGGGGGTAGGTTGACGATCCTCGGGAACATTACCACCGGTGACTTTGTGGCCTTTATCAGCTATCTCAACCTCCTCATGTGGCCCTTGATGGCACTCGGTTGGGTGACCAACCTGATCCAGAGAGGTTCTGCCTCCATGAGGAGGATAAATGCACTACTGGAAGAGGTTCCTGAAATCACCAATCGAACGAGCCACCCCTATACGGGGCCCATCAGGGGAAGGATTGAGCTGCGGGGTGTATCATTCTATTACCCGCAGAAGGAGGAACCTGCTCTCAGGGATATTACGCTCACCATTGGGGCAGGTCAGACCGTGGCAATCGTCGGCGGAGTGGGATCGGGCAAAAGCACGCTCCTTCACACATTACCACGGCTGGTGGAAATCGAGCAGGGATTAATGCTGATTGACGGGATTCCGGTCCATGAGATAGATCTCGCGAATCTAAGGAGATCCATTGGGTTCGTCACACAGGAGCCCCATGTATTTTCCGATACGATCTTGAACAACATACTCTTCGGGAGGCAGGGAACCAGTGAGGACTGGATCAAAACCGTTCTCGAGGTATCGCAAATGGCGAGCGAAATCGATTCGTTTCCTCAAGGGATTTACACGCTTCTGGGAGAAAGGGGGAGCACGCTCTCAGGAGGGCAAAGGCAGCGGCTCACCATAGCGCGGGCTCTTATTTCAAACCCCCCTATTCTTATCTTGGACGATGCCCTGTCTCAAGTGGACACCAGGACCGAAACCGCCATTCTGAATGGCGTGCTGGAGATGAGGCTGGGCAAGACAAATATCATCGTATCCCATAGGCTTTCGACCCTTAGGAAGGCGGATATTGTCTACGTGCTCAAGTCAGGGGACCTCGTGGAGCAAGGAGACCATCAAACACTTCTGGCTGCAGGGCAGGAATATACACGGCTCTATGAAAGACTGGAGCTGACCGAGGAGTTGGAGGACGGCAGATAATAATGCAATTTGACTATGGACATATGGAGGAAGGCCAACTGAGCAGGCCCTATAACATGAGACTGCTGAAGCGTCTCATTCCGTATTCTAGGCCCTACCGGAAACCTATCGTGCTTGCCATGATCTTAACGATCTTGATCACACTGTTCGAACTTGCCATACCCTACCTTCCCAAGGTGGCTATAGATAGGTATATACTCTCACGCTGGCACCAAGTTAAACAGCATGCTGCAGGGAGGGACCTTCAAGATGATTTCAACCGGAGATACGGGCACCTCGTTGTGCTGACGGAAAAACCGGGCCTCGGATTCATCTCGGGCGAGAACCTGAAGCAGATCGATCCCGGAGATCTCAGACGCTACCAGGAAGGGGGCCTTATCTCCAAGGGGAGTTTCTACCGGGTTTCCCTTGAGGCCGCGCGGAAGAACGGTTTATCGGGGCCTGAAGGGCTCACGAAAGCACAGGATTCGTATCGCTATGTTCCCAGTGAAGCGCTCAAGGGTTTGCCTCCTGATCAAATCGTGGTAGTGAGACACCGTGACCTTATGGGTTTGCTGCTTATTGGAGTGTTCTTGGTCTGTTTGGTCGGGGGGTCTGCTGTCTTGAGTTATTGGGAATACTATCTGCTCGAGAAATCCGGACAAAATATGATGCTGGACATACGGATGGATCTTTTTGGCCGGATTCAAGGGCAGGCGGTACGGTTTTTCGACCGCAATCCGGTCGGAAGACTGGTCACTCGAACGACCAATGATATTGAGAACTTGAACGAGATGTTCAAATCGGTTTTAATCACCGTTTTCAAGGACATCTTTCTCTTAACCGGTATCATTGTCGTCCTCGTTTACCTGAACTGGCGTTTGGCCCTTATCTCCTTTGCGCTTCTCCCCGTCGTGTTCATCACTACCTTGTTCTTTAGCACGCGGCAACGAGAGGTATTCCGGGAGATAAGAAGGCACATCGCCGCAATCAATGCGTTCTTACAGGAGAAGCTTTCTGGTATTCGGGTTATACAATTGTTTGTGCAGGAGCGTTCCCAGTTCAAGGGCTTTGAAGAACTCAACCACAGGAATTACCTTGCCAGCCTGAGGCAGATAAAGATCTTCGCCATATTTATGCCTTGTATGGAGGTGTTTTCCGCACTAGGCATCGGTCTGCTCATATGGTACGGCGGAGGCAAGGTTATCGGAGAGCAGCTCAGCCTGGGATCCCTGGTGGCCTTTATCGGTTATATCCAGGTGTTTTTCAAGCCCATACGGGATATCTCGGAGAAGTATAATGTCATGCAGTCTGGTATGGCGAGTATGGAGCGCATTTTTGGCCTCATGGATCAGAGAGAGGTGATCCAGGAGCCGAAGACGCCTAAGCTACCTAAGGGTACAGAGGGAGGCGTCCAATTCAAAAACGTCTCTTTTTCCTATGAAACAGGCTTTCCCGTTCTAAAAAACGTTTCCTTTCATATTGAGCCTGGGCAAGTTGTTGCGCTCGTTGGGCATACGGGGTCGGGGAAAACGACAACAATCAACCTGTTGGAACGGTTCTATGAATTCGAAAACGGGGCCATTCTCTTCGATGGCCTGGACATCAGGGAATGGAAGATCAGCGAGCTTCGATCCCGGATCGGTCTGGTTATGCAAGACGTCTTTATCTTTGCAGGAAGTGTGGCGGAAAACATCGCAATGGGCGATGACCGCACAGACGACAAGAGACTGGAAGAGGCTTCCAAACAGGTCAACGCTCATCGGTTCATAAGGCGGCTGCCGGGAGGTTTTGATCACGAGGTTAAAGAACGAGGGGTAACCCTCTCTGCCGGTGAACGCCAGCTCTTGGCCCTCAGCAGGGCATTGGCTTATGATCCGACCCTGTTGGTCCTGGATGAGGCAACCTCCAGTGTGGATCCGGACACAGAGCGACGCATTCAAGACTCCATTTTGAAGCTCTCAAAAAGACAAACCACCCTCATCATCGCCCACCGACCTTCCACTATCCGGACGGCGGATAAGATTCTGGTTATGCACCATGGTCGTATCGTGGAGCAAGGTACTCATGAGGAGCTGATGGATTTGAAGAATATCTACTATCGGTTGAATCTGTTGCATAAACCGGAGGCTTAGGCTGCCCGCCATGAGCTCCGGTGAGCTTGAATGAGTACTCTATCTGTTATCCATGCAAACACTCCTCAGCGATTCCGAATAGTGCCCACGGTGGCTGATGGGTTCGAAAAGGTCTCCGAAGCCCGGCCGTAGTGCAGTGGGGCAATGTGTCATGAATAATCAATGTGTCCCACTACAGTTCATGACTCCCTCAGAGAATTTGGAACAAGGAAGAAAGGTAGGTATAAAACTTGCATACAGAACTCGTGATGGGCGTACTACACATAAATGATATCAAAGAGGGGATGGTTCTTGCCGGGGATGTCACGAACAGGCATGGCACTATACTCTTAAAGGCAGGGAGTGTCCTGAGCGCAAAAGATATCCTCATTCTCAAGACCTGGGGGATAACCGAGATCGACGTTGAGGGAGTTGACAGAGACAAGGTGCAGCAAAGGGAAATGGAGTCGCTCTCGCCGGAGGTCCTGGAAAAAATAGAAGGAGAACTTGCCGAGCTATTCCCTGAGGTTGCCGACAATCCGATAATGCAGGAACTATACAGGATAACACGGAAGTTCAAGCTTAAAGATGCCCTATCGAGATAGCGGAAGATGAAACCGGACAATATTGAGAGAATCGTTGATTCCATTGACAGGCTGCCGACCTTACCTGCCATTTATATGAGGCTTTCAAATCTATTGTCCCAGTCGGATTCTACCGTGATGATGATAGGTGAGGTTATCTCCGAAGACCCCACCATAGCCGCCAAGATACTCAAGATTGTCAATTCGGCCTTCTATGGCTTTCCCAAGAAAATCGGCAACCTGCAGAGGGCTGTCGTAATCCTGGGATTGAATGAGATAAAGAGCCTGGTGCTGGCAACCTCCATGTTGAGAACCTTCACGGAACTGGGGTCTGGGCATGAATTCAACATGACGGGCTTCTGGGAACACTCCGTGGGCTGTGCTGTATCATCCAAGATCGTGGCTGAGGCTGCATACCTCAAGAACCCGGAAGACGTTTTTACCGGTGGTCTCCTCCATGACATAGGAAAACTGATCCACGCCCTGTATATGCCCCAAGAATTCACTCGTGTCATCACGGAGATCGAGCATGCGCATATATCCATGCTCGAATCAGAACAGAACATATTCGGCTTTAGTCACACCCAAACCGGAAGAATGCTCGCGGAGAAATGGTATTTCCCAGAGGAGGTCGCCCATATGATAGGAGGTCATCATATGCACGGTGAAGCGTCAACCCCGATGAAGGAGGTAGCCGCGGTGCACTTGGGCAATTCCCTTTCCATCGCCTTCGGTCTCGGCTTTGCGGGAGAGAAGGTAGTGCCTGTGATAAGTCAGAACGCATGGGAGATTCTTGGCTTACGGCTGGGTGATCTTGAATCAATCGCGGGAAGAATTCAGAGATCCTTTCACGAGGCCTCGGTAATTTTGGAGTAGTCCTTTTTACCCTCCGTTCGGTTGCAATGACTCAAGACAGTATAAGAATCGATCCAGACGAATTTGAACTCATGGCCAAGAAGCTGCACTTTCTGGACGGCTCGAACAGGGCCCTTCAGAGCGTGCAGGATAAGCTGGAAGACTTGAGCCACTTCTTTTCTGGCATGGTGTTGTCCCATGATATTGACCGCATCCTTGAAACGGGACTTGCGAAATTCAATGAGATCGTCAAAACCCTGGTCTGTTCCGTGTTCCTGCTGGAAGAAGGAGGGTTTGAGTTCTTTCACAGGATGTCGATCCCGAACACGTTTTCTTCCCTCATACAGGAGGAGGTCGACGCACACATCAATTCCGGGACATTTGGCTGGGTGATCAACAAGGGCCTCCCTACCTGCGTACCAAGCGAGCTTTTTAAGGAAGACAGGAATAAAGCCTTCAACACCATGTTAGCCCCTATTGCCAATAAGAACAGGACAATAGGCGTGGCTGTCATTGTGTTCGAGGAAGACCAGGATTTCATTCGGCAGCAGAATCTGAGACTCCTCCATATCCTGAGCAGCTTCTTTTCCCTCTCCCTGGAAAATGCATATCTTTTTAGCGACATAAAGAGCAGCTACTTCGATACTATTAGGGCGGTAACGAACTCCATAGAGGCGCGCGACCCCTATACCAGGGGTCATTCCAGTAGGGTAGGACAAATTGCACGGACCATAGCTGAAGAGCTCGACTGGAGCAAGGAGGAGCTCGATCTCATAGATTGGGGCGGTATGCTCCACGATGTGGGAAAGATTGGGATTCCCGATGGTGTTCTCAATAAACCAGGCAAACTGACGGATGAGGAATACGAAATGATAAAATCCCATCCTCTCATTGGAGCTAACATCATCAAGGAAATAACCTTCCTGGAACCCACGGTACCGTACATCCTGGAGCATCACGAAAGATTTGACGGCAATGGGTATCCCCAGGGTCTGGCAGGAGGGGAAATCTCAATCAAAGGAAGGCTCTTGGCTGTGGCGGATACATTTGACGCGATGACGAGTGACAGGCCGTACCGAAAGGGCTTTGATCCCGAGGTGGCCTTTGAAGAGATAATGAGGAATGCGAGCACCCAATTCGACCCCGAAGTTGTAAAGGCCTTTGAGCGGTCATGGTTATCGGGGAAAGATGTGTACCGAATTCCCCAGATACAGGGGTTGGATCAGGCCCTGCCTTAGAGCGTTTCTTTCAACGCAGCAGCGGAAGATCCAAGATCATCTCTCGTTTTACGAGAGCCGGCAATTTGATGGGATAAAGCGTCAAAGCGTACAGTTGATTACCGGGCTATTTCCATTTGCAGAGCCTACCCCTTGCTGCCAGTTGATATCTTATGAAATTCCTTGAGCCTATCGACAAACTCAGCCCTATCCACAAGCCCGACCACCCTTAGTCGCTCGACCTCCTTGCCCTCGCTGTTTATGAAAACCACCGTAGGAATCCCGCGGATCTGGTACCGGTCCATCAACTCGTCATGAAACGGCTGTACCCTGGTCAGGTCTGCCCGTACCGTGACAAACCTGCGGCTCAGCTTTATGATCTCAGGATCAGTAAACACCTCCCTCTCCATGATCCGACAGGGCCCGCACCAATCAGCATAGAATTCCAGGATCACCGGTCTTTTTTCCTCCGTTGCCTGTGTAATGACGGACTGATCGTAGGGAATCCATTCGATTTTACTTGCGGGACGAATGCTCATGAGGAGGTATACGATCCCGCCGCACACCATGGCGACCCCCAAGATCCTTTTTACATATGTGAAGGCCTTATACCCTCGTGCTGTCCTATCAAGCCAGCCGAGATGGATTCCCGCAGCGAGCGCTACGCCTGCCAAAAGAGCAGGTCTAAAAAGGCTGTGCGATACTACGAAGCTGATCATAAAGGCCGCCATACCCATCAAAACCCAGCCCATGAGCTTTCTGATCCATACCATCCAGTCTCCTGACTTGGGCAAACGGGCTGCGGCCCCTGAAAAAACGGCCAAGACTGAGAGAGGAAGGCCGAGGCCGATACTGAGGGTGAAGAAATAGAGGAACCCCAAAAAAGGGTCACCCACTTGCCCCACATAGACCAGTAACCCCAGTATAAAAGGCCCAAGACAGGGAGCGGCCACCACGCCGAGGGTGAGGCCCATAAAGAATGTACCGAAGAGACCAGCGTAGCTCTTAGATGCTGATCGCGTGAGCCACAACGGTAGCCTGAGTTCCCACAACCCAAAGAAACTCAAACCCATTGCAACCATTACCGCAGCTACGAGAATCAAGACAATGGGATTCTGGAGTGCAAAACCAAGCATCCCGCCTGTCAGGGCTGCTGACACTCCCAAGATGGAATTTGTTACGGCAAGGCCGACCATATACAGTATACCGTGAAGGATCGTATGACCCCTTATTCCCTCACTCTTTCCGCCGAAATAGGATATGGTTATGGGGACAAGAGGATAAATACACGGCGTAAGATTGAGGGCGAGGCCTCCCAAGAAAACTGCCAGCAAGGTCAGCCAAATGCTTGCGCCCTTTTCAGTCCCCTGGGAGTCTTCTTCGGGTCTTGAGTCCTGACTTGCCTGAACACGTTGAATATGACTTGAGTCCCTGCCCTGCCCCATGCTCGCCGTTGCACTGGCGGAATGCAACGCCCTCGAGGCACCGGGGCTCAGCCGATGGTGATCCGATCCTGCGGACTGATAAGGGCCTTGAAAAAACAGGGAAAGCTGGGTCGCTGCTGATAAGCAAGCAGGAGAGAGGGAGTAGATAGCGGCCACAGAGAGCAGCAAAAAGAGCGGCACAAGGCTCTTGCGGTTCTTTAGTCTTGCTGTCGGCATGTTACCTTACGAAATCCTTTTTTGCCCGGTATCTATAGGGAGAGGATGCTGCTCAAAAAGATGAGAAGGGCCGGCTTGATCGTGCTGAATACGGGGCCCATTGCCTCACATATCACCAATAGCCAATCTTGTGATAGTAATTCGCAACCTCTTTCAAGAGGGGGAGGATATAGGAGTGATACCGGTTTGTCAAAGAAAAGATCTGGAAAACCAGGGATGCCGGAAACACAAAAGATCGCGAGTTACAACGCGCTCAGCGTATACGGAAAAAGAGAGCATGAGATCCGTTTCCGACCATTGGGCCGGGCTAAGGCGTAGCGGCAGTGGAAAGGTTATAGACCAGAACGTGCTCTTGGGAGTGAGCCCTTAAGCCATAGGTATCCTAATGCTTTGTCCTCTGCGGCTTATAATCCTCGGCGTGGTGCCGGACTATCTCACCCTTGATCATGTAGATAACATCCTCGGCAATATTGGTGGCATGGTCCGCTATTCGCTCTAAGTGCCGTGATGCCTGGAGTAGATGTATCAGGCATTCCATCCTATCGATGTTTTTACGTATTCCATCTTGAACCTGGAGATACATGTCCCTGTTGATGGCATCTACCTCATCATCAGCCGCACCCACCTCCCATGCGAGGTTGCTGTCCATGTTCACCAGAGCATCAAGGCTCTTCTTGAGCATCGACTGGGTCTTTTCGGCCATTCCGGCGAAGTCAAAGGGAATGTCCAGCTTTCCCTGCGTCGCCAGGAAAGCCGCCCGCTCTGCGATGTTTACCGCGATGTCTCCAATCCGTTCCAGGTCGTTATTGATCTTGATAACGGCGACGATAAAGCGCAGGTCGATGGCAACCGGTTGATACAGGGCCAGGATCTTGAGGCATCCTTCTTCCACATCCACCTCGATCTGATCGATCTCGTCGTCCGCCTCGATGACCTTTTTCGCCAGTTCCCTATCCCTGGTCTCCATGGCCTTGATGGCCATTCTCACCCTTTCTTCCACGATGGCGCCAAGGGCGAGGATCTTCTTTTTCAATCGGTCGAGCTCACGTTCGAGATGCACGGTCATGCTGTCCTCCTTTACCCTTAACCAAAGCGACCGGTGATATAATCCTCGGTTTGCTGCAGTTCAGGCCGAGTGAAAAGGGTATCGGTTTTGCCCACTTCGATGAGTTTTCCCAGATAAAAGAAGGCCGTAATGTCGGATACCCTGGCAGCCTGCTGCATGTTATGGGTTACGATGATAATGGTATACGATGTTTTCAGTTGATGGATGAGTTCCTCGATCTTTTGAGTGGCGATGGGGTCAAGGGCTGATGCGGGCTCATCCATCAGCAATACCTCTGGCTCAACAGCCAAGGCGCGGGCAATACAGAGGCGCTGTTGTTGTCCTCCTGAAAGACCTAAGGCTGAGTCGTGGATCCTGTCTTTGACTTCATCCCACAGGGCGGCCAGTTTCAGGCTCTCTTCCACACGGTTGGCGATGTGAGCCCGATTCCTTACCCCAGTTACCCGAAGCCCGTATGCAACGTTTTCGAAAATAGTTTTGGGGAAGGGGTTGGGCTTTTGAAATACCATACCGACGCGACGGCGAAGACTGACCACATCGACGGCGGGGTCATAGATGTCCCGGTCTTCAAACAATACCTCACCTTTCACGCGACTATAGGGGATCAGGTCATTCATCCTGTTCAAGCAGCGCAACAGGGTGCTCTTACCACACCCCGATGGGCCGATGAGTGCGGTCACTTGATTGGCATAAAATTCTAGAGAAACGCTCTGCAAGGCACGAAAATCAGCGTAATAGAAGTCGAGGCTCTTTGTGCTCATCTTGATTGCTTCTGGCATGACACTACCGTTTATCGATTATTGCTTCAACCCCGAAACTACTCTGTTCACAGGGATATGGATGTCTTTTTTTGACACCGAAGAAGCCCATGCTGTTATGCTCGCTTATGCTGCAGATGAAGGCGGGCGTGCTGCTTTAAAGGTGAATCCCACTTCTTCAGATCTAGAAGGCTTAGGTGGGGGCAGGCGCCCGCCTGGATCATCGGGAATGAGCAGGCTCATAGCACCTGCCCAGCCCGCCCTGTTGAATAAGAGTGCTTTATCACGCTAGAGGGACTTGAAAACGCGTATTCAACAGGGTGAAGTGCAAAAAAAGATATCCATATCCCAATGCTGCCAAGTCAAGCAACATAAATGCCATTACTGTTTTAGGGAGTTAAGGCAATAATCGATATCCTTTTTGAAAAATGTTTTTCACGACCACTTATCCCATGCGCCTTCGGAGACGAGCACGATAGAGAATGGCAGCCAGATTCAATCCCAAAACGAGCGCGATTAACACAAGGGCGGTTCCGTACTGGAGATGCCGGGTTGTCTCTATGTTTGTGCCGGCGGTGGCCAACACGTAGATGTGATACGGTAGGGCCATGATCTCGTCAAAAATGGACGACGGCAGTGAAGGTGTGAAAAACACCGCTGCGGTGAACATGATCGGAGCTGTTTCACCAGCGGCACGACTGATCCCCAGAATGGCCCCGGTCAGAATCCCCGGCAAAGAGGCTGGGAGCACAACTCGATGGATAGTCTGCCATTTGGTTGCCCCCAGGCCCAGCGAAGCCTCCCGGTAGGTGTCAGGCACGGCGCGCAAGGCTTCTTTTGTTGCCCCGATAATTACGGGCAGGGTCATGGCCCCCAAGGTCAAGGCCCCGGAAAGTATGCTGACCCCAAACTGTAACCACACTACAAAGAATGCAAGGCCAAAGAGGCCGAACACGATCGATGGAACACCGGCAAGGTTATTGATTCCCAACCGAATTATTCGTATCACCCGGCCGGGTCGTGCATACTCATTAAGATAGATGGCGGAGGCTACTCCGATGGGGAGGGCAACCAGAATAGCACCCAGGCTCAAACAAAGGGTGCCGACTATGCAGGGGAGTATCCCTCCCTCCGTCATTGCCTCAAGCGGCGGCTGGGTCAAAAAGGTCCAGTTGATTGCCCGCCACCCTCTGGCCACCAGAAAATAAAGGATGATGATCAGCACTATCCCATTGATGGCCGCTGCACCCCGAAAGAGCCAGAACGCAGCGGACTGAATAAGCCTGCGCTGCCTCTCTCGGGCACGAGAAGGCACCAGGAGTCCGATCCGCTTCTCCTGGCTCCTGCCGGAGGAAGACAGGGAAGTCGAACCAGACTTCGTGTTGTGCTCTTCTGACTTATTCATAATTACTCGAAAAATGCCTTTCCTCATGTTTGCGGTATCCTCCAGGACCTTACCGGTACGCCGCAAAACGAAACGCATGACCTCAGAGCGTTGCAGCGCCAACCTGCCGGTATTTGTGGGCAATGTGGTCTGCGATTAGGTTAAACAACAGGGTAAACACAAACAGCACGATGCCTGTTGCAAATAGGGCATAGTAATGATCCCCTCTGAAAGGGGCTTCTGCCATCTCTGCTGCTATGCTGGCCGGCATGGGCCGAACCGGATCGAATAGTGAGGTGGGAATCATTGCCGCGCCACCAGCAACCATGAGTACCACCATGGTTTCACCGATAGCCCTGGACATACCTAAGATAATAGCTGTGGCGATCCCGGAAATCGATCCCGGCAGGATTACCCGGGCTATGGTCTCCCAGTGGGTTGCCCCCAAAGCCAAAGACGCCTCTTTCAGTTCTGTGGGCACACCAAAAATGGCGTCCTCGGAGACGCTGCATATCGTTGGAACGGACATAAAGGCCAACATCAATGAGGCATTAAAGAGATTCAATCCGGTGGCTGCACCCAGGCTGTTTTGAAGAAACGGGGCTACCACCACCATTCCGAAAAACCCAATCACCACAGAGGGCAATGCCGCCAAGAGCTCTACGATTGGTTTGACCACCTCACGTAGCCTCGCCGAGGCAACCTCAGCAAGATAAAGGGCAGTCAATACCCCGAGCGGAACGGAGATAAGGGATGCCACACCGGTCACCGCCATTGATGCCACAATCAGCGGAAAGATGCCGAACTCCGGCGGCTCATCAGTGGGGTACCAGTATTGTCCGAAAATGAAATCCTTAACGGAAACCTTCGTGAGAATGGGGATACCTTCCGTGAAGAGGAAGACCACGATCATCGAAAGAGTGGCAATAGAGGCCAGGGCGATACAGAAAAAAAGGATCCGTATGGCCCGTTCCCTCCTTTGACGACCCATCCCCTTTATGTGCCGATCCTTCATCGTGCTCTTTTTCCCCTCTCTTGTCCTGTTGTTCGTAACCGGCTCCGGGAATCCACCTTTTTCTTCAGCTGATCGATGCCCGAAAAAGCACCACCCGTTTTACCGGTGGTGTCCGGCTGTTATGCCCTTAGAGAAAAGCGGCACATCGCAACTGCTGGCATGGGCGCCACTCTGGGATCTCATATCAATACAGCGGCACATACCCGGCTTCCCGGACATATTTCTGTCCCTTTTGGGGGTGGACTGCGAAGTTGATGAAGTTGAGCACGTCTCCCTCCGGCCAGCCCGCAGTGAACATATAGAGGGACCTGCTGATAGGGTATGTCCCGTTCAGGGTTGTTTCCTCTGACCCCTCGATTCCATCGATGGAAAGGGCCTTTACGCCTTTGTAAATATATCCGAGACCGATGTAACCGAGTGCGTTCTTGTTATTTGCTACGGCCTGAACGATCGCCCCGTTGGAGGCCTGAAGGAGTGCTCCGGGATAGACCCTCTCTTTCTTCATCACCTTCTCGTGCCACACCTCGTAAGTGCCGGACGACGTATCCCGTGAGATGACAACGACTTTCCTATCCGGCCCGCCAACCTCACTCCAATTTTTAATTTCGCCTTTATAGATAGCCTTCAGCTGCTCTAAGGTAAGGTTAGAGACGGAATTACTGGGGTGCACGACAGGCACAATGCAGTCGTAGGCTACTGCGAATGGAACCGGATACCTTCCCTTTTCTACGGCCATCTTAATCTCCTTGTCCTTGATAAACCGGGAGCTGGTTGCAATGTCCGTTAATCCGTCGATGAGGGCCTTGATTCCATCTCCCGACCCACCGCCTGATAGGGAAATCTTTGTGCCCGGATTAACCTTCATATACACTTCGGCCAGCTTCTGGGCAACGGGCAGCACCGTAGTGGATCCCTTGATCACAATGTTTCCCGCCCAAACGGGACTTACCGTAAAACACATGATGATAGCGAGTGCTAACATGACAGGGCGTTTTGACTTCATAGGTCCTCCTCCAATTCTTACCTCATGTTGTTTAAGGATACCTTAAAACTGTTAGATTTGTGTTAGAATCGCACTAATCTCTCGTTAGCGTCCCTTCATGATCACCTCCTTTGTAGCTTCTGATTTCCCTGGCAACCTCGGTCAACCCAAGAGGAAAGATAGAGCAGATACTACTTGGTGATTGTTAGGTTTCTGTGAGGCAAGCGCTAGAACTAGGTGAAATTAAAGCCATAGGGGGGATGACCTGAAATAGGGGAAGAAAATCTCAACTATCAAGACCTTAAGGCCGGGCGCGTCAGCTCCAGGAGCGATATAGCTCCGCTGTCCCCTATCGCTCTTCCTCAGGACTGGTGCCGGTGAGGCGGTAAAAGGGAGCCCAGTAAGCGCGGCGGATACGCCTGACGGCACGCCCGACGGCACGGCTGCTGGTGTAAACTAGAGAGTAGAGGGTTGGAACGACGATCAAGGTAAGCAACGTGGCGAGGGCCAGACCGAAGATGACCGCGCTGGCCATTGTGCGCCACCACTGGCTCGACTCACTGATCCAGGCGATTTCCATCTCGTGGAAGTTGAAAGCCACGCCGGTGACCATGGGCAGCAGACCAAGGATCGTCGTTATGGCCGTCAGCAAGACCGGTCGCAAACGCGTGCACCCGGCCGCGATGATGGCTTCCCGGAAGTGCATCCCTCTCTGGTGAAGCCGGTTTGTGTAGTCGATGAGCACAATGGCATTGTTGACAACTACGCCGGCCAGGGAGATGACGCCCACCCCGGTCATGATAATGCCAAAGGGAAGTCCCATGAGGGTTAATCCCAGGAAGACGCCACCTAACGAGAGGATGACCGAGGTCATGATGATGAGTGGTTGAGAGACTGAATTAAACTGGGTTACCAGGATGAGGACGATAAGGAGGATTGCCGCCAAAAAGGCCTTAGACAGATAGGCTTGGGATTCTTGCTGGAACTCAAACTCGCCGGTGAATCGGATCTTGTAGCCCGGGGGTAGAGGGAAGTCCGCAAGGATTTTTTCTGCCTCCGCCCGAACCACCGGCCCCGGCACGTGCTTTTCCTCGACGTTCGCTTTGACCGTGACCACCCGCTCGTGGTTGATGCGGTTGACCTGACCGAGGCCGCCGGTGATCTCGAAGTTGGTAATGGTGCTCAGTGGAATAAGGCCCTCCGCTGTGGGCAGGAGGAGTTCGCGCAGGATGTCGGTTACCTTGCGGTCGGATTGGGGCAGCTGGACGGTGATGTCGTAGTCTACATTTCCTTCGCGGAACGTGGACACCTTGATGCCGTTGAAGGCGACCTTAAGGGCAAAGCCGATAATCTCGGTAGACAGGCCCAGTAAGGCCGCTTTCTGCCGGTCTACCGTGACCCTGACCGTGGGTGAGCCGGGGATATAGTCGTCTCGGATGTCCTGGACAAAGGGGATTTTCTCCAGCACGGCCCGCACCTGCTGGGCGATTTGACCCAGGATGTCAAAATTATCCCCCACGATCTCGATATTGATCGGCGCTCCGGTAGGGGGGCCTTCCTCTGCCTCGGCGACGCTGATTTCCGCGCCCGGAATGCCCTTAATTCGCCTTCGGATCTCCTCCACGGTCCGAGGTGATGGCTCGGTTCGGTCCTCTATGTCGTAAAACTGTATTCCGATGTGGTTAGGCGAGTTGTTTTCGAAGGCGGAGCTGCCACCTACGAGAGCGACCGTCCGGGAATAAATCTGCTTGACGTTTGCCATGTCGGTAAGCCCCACGACCCGGTTGCCCTGTCGCAGGGTGTGCACCTTATTCTCGTTCTTCTCGGAGAAGCACTGGGCCGGATCAGCGTCGGGCGAGGCCAAACCCCTGCCAGGGCCATTACAGAGGGCCAGTTCTACCTGCCGGGCAAGTCGGTCGGAATACTCAAGATCGGCTCCCTCGGGCATGTCCAGGTTAACGTAGATGCTGTGGGGGTCTACGCTCGGAAAAAACTCGATCGGCTTTTCGAGACCGACCCGGAAGAACCAAATCATCGCCATGGTTACCAGGATCAGGAACGCCGTCACTATAACCGGCAGGCGGTGATTGAGGGCACCGGTCAGTAGCCGTCGGTAGGCCTTGAGTAGCGGCCCGCGGACAGTGATGGGAGCCTCGCCCGCCTGCTCGATTTCCTCTGCGGTGGCCTTGATCTTGGCAAAACGGTGACCGGGTGGAAGCCGCAAGAAGATCGCCGCCAGGGCCGGGTTTATGACCATGGCCACGAACAGTGACGAGGAGAGGGTAATGATCACCGCCTTGGGCAGATAAGACATGAACTCCCCCATAATGCCGGGCCAGAATACGAGAGGAAAGAACGCGGCCACCGTGGTGAGCGTAGAGGCGATGACCGGCTGGGCTACCTCTGCGGTGGCCTTCATGGCTGCCTGAACACGTGGCACTCCCTGCTCCATATAACGGAAGATATTCTCGACAATAACAATGGCGTTGTCCACCAGCATGCCGAGGGATAGGGTCAGGGAGAAGAGGACAACCATGTTGAGGGTGATGCCCAGGGCGTGAAGGGCAATAAAGGATAGGAGCATAGAGAAGGGAATGGCTAAGCTCACCAGCACTGCGTTACGGACGCCCATGACGAAAAACAGAACGACAACCACCAGAATGAGGCCGGTGATAATGTTGTTTTCCAGGTCTGCCACCATGATACGGATGTCTTTGGCCTGGTCCATGAGCTTCGTCACCTCTGTTCCCTTATGCCAGGTAGGCATCTGCTCTTCGATGATCCGGTCCACCTGCTCGGCAATGCGCAATACATTCTCTCCGGCACGCTTCTTGACCTGGATATTAATGGCCTCACGGCCGTTTAACCGTGCCCGGCCCTCTTCATCTTTGAAACCGTCCACCACCCGCGCCACGTCCTTCAGGTAAACGGGGTCTCCCTGGTTCAGTCCGACGACGAGCCCGTAAATCTCCTCCGGGTTCTGGAATTCTCCCGGGACGCGGAGCTGGAACCGGCCATCGGCCATCCGAATTGCCCCACCGGAGACATTCTGGTTTTCATCTTCAATCACGCTCTGGAGGCTGAGGATGGAGAGGCCATAGTATGCCAGCTTGTCCGGGTAGGGCTCAATCCTGATCTCCCGTTCCAGTCCGCCTGTCACCTCGGCTTCGAGCACCCCAGGGATAGACTCGATCTGATCCTGCAGTTCCTCGGCGATTTCCTTGAGCCTGCAAAGGTCACAGCTCCCGGACAGGGAGAGGACGAGGATGGGCAGCTCGGAGATGTTAATCTCAATGACCTCGGGATCATCTTCCAGATCGGCAGGCAGATCCGGCTTGGCAAGGTCGACCTTGTCCTTTGTCTTGAAGAGCACTTCATCGATATCGGTGCCTGCAACGAACTCGATCACGATCGAGCTCATGCCTTCGGTGCTGGAGGAGGTGATTCGCTTGACCGCCTCGAGACCTTGCAGTTTCTCTTCGATGGGGATGGTGATCGACTGCTCGATGTCTTCCGGTGCCACCCCGGCATATCTGGTCATGACGAAGATATAGGGAATGGTGATATCAGGGGCCGACTCACGGGGCAAGGAGTAGTAAGCGATCAGACCGAAGATGATGATCACCAGGGCCAGCACTACCACACTCGTCCTTTTCCTCACTGCTGTATTGGACACGATCATGATTTCAGGATCTCCCGGGCGTCGCTGACGTTCTTGATAACCTTCACCGGTTGGTCGTCATCCAAGAATCGATGTCCCACAACAATGACCCGTTCCCCCGGCTTCAACCCCGAGGCAACCTGGACCTCCCAGCCCACCAATATGCCGAGCTCAACGTCTCTCCTTTTCGCGCGGCCGTTTTCCTCAACATACACGAAGCTCCTGTCGGCCTGGGTGATAACGGCATAGAGAGGAACAGGCAATGCCCGTCTGAACACAGTCTTGACCAGGTCCACCCTGACAAACATGCCCGGCAGGATTTTGCCGTCGGGGTTAGGAACCCTCAGCTCCAAATCGTAGAGGCGGGCCAACGTACGGGGCATGCGGGAGAGAAAGACCTTGGTGCCTTTAACCCTCCGTTTGTTCAGGGCCTCGATGATCACCTCGGCCTCAGTCAAGTCGAAGACCGCAGCCACATCGCTTTCGGGGACGCCCACTGTCACCTTCACCGGATCAAGCTGAAGGATGCGCGCCACCGGGTCACCTACGCCTACGAAGTCCCCGCGATTGGCCTTAGTCTCATTGAGGAGGCAGCATAATGGAGAAACGATTTGGGTGCGGCTCAAGGCAAGTTGAACCTCCCTTACCTGTGCTTCGAGGTCCTTGAGCTGGGCACTGATCGTATCGAGTTCGGCCGGGGACATTACCTTTTTCCGAACCAGCGCGCTGGTGCGTTCGTAATCAAGCTTGGCTAATTGATAATTGGCCTCAATGCGAGACAACCGCGCTTTATAGTCACGGTCGTCGAGCTGCATAAGGACTTGCCCCTCTTTTACGGCCTCCCCTTCTTGGACCAGAACCTCAACAACCTGGCCGGACACCTCGGCCTTAACCCAAACATCCTCGTAAGGTTCCACAACGGCAGGCAGATTGATCTTGTCCTCTAAGCGACGCGGTTTGAGGGTCAAGGTGATCACGGAGACAGGTTCAATGTTCTGCTTCAGTGCCGCTTTTTTGGCCTCCTCGAGCCGAGCTTTTTCATGCATGATCCGGCTTCCCAAGATCACGATGAAGATCACAATAAGCACAACAATCATCCACGGAATAATTCCCCAGATGAATCGCAAGAGGCTTGTCTTCCGTTCAGTCTTGTTCATATGCGTGTTACCCTAATGCAGATAAGTTGTAGTGCCTCAGCCGAATACGGAGAGGCCCGATGAATAAAGGCCGGAATGCTCCGGGTCATGCACTTCCCGACATAATTTGCCCAAAAAGATAAGCATGTATCCTCTCAACGCAAATACCTCTTTGTTAGGATACTGTTAGCACACTGCTGTTTCGTTATGGCTCAATGCTAGATTTGAGAATGTGACCTATTTTGCGGGAGAGGCCATTCTGGAAAGATATGGCACCAAGGGATTAAATCCGGGCAAAGAGAGAGTTGCAATGAAGCGTTAGATATAGGCGATAGCATCGATTTCTATTCGAATCCCAAACGGAAGCTTACCCGCCTCAACACACGTCCTTGCTGGAGGATCTTCAGTGAAGTACCGTTTATAGACCTCGTTAAACCGGTTATACTCCTTCATCGTGAGTAAATATGCTGTCACCTGTAATACCTTATTCAAAGAGGAACCCCCCTCCTCCAGAATAATGCGGATGTTCTCCAGCGTCACCTCCGCTTCTTCCTCGATTGTGCCAAACAACACCTGGTTTGTCTTAGGATCAACTGGTCCTTGGCCTGAAAGGTAGATAAGATCGTTGTGAATGATAGCCTGGGAATATGGTCCCCCGGTCACCGCTGCCTTATCCGTCTGAAAGGCCTTTTTTCCTCCCATTATCACCTCCATTGAAAAAGATCACATGCAAATCCTGCCCTGCCGCTCAGGTCATCGGGTTGCGGCATTCTATTTTAAAGTATACTACATTTTGGGGAGGCGAGTATAGAGAAAGGGTTTGCGGTTCCCACAGCATGTTCAAGCAAGCGTTGTCTGCCGCTCCATAGCCCTCCTGCACCGGGCCAGGATGCTGAGTATCTCAAAGGGTTCTTCGACTAACGGGAACGTCGGCACCCCTTGGGGCTCGAGGAAGCCCTTGGCTGCATCCATGTGCTTTTTCTCCCCGCTAAAGGAGACGTAAATCGGCTTCTGGGGATAGCGACGGGCAAGCTCAACGATGAAGTCGAGCGGCGGGACCCCGGTCTCGTCGGTCAGCATCAAGATGGGCACGACAGCATCGATATTCGGGTCTTCCAGAACGACCTCCATCCCCTCCCGATATGCGTATTCCACGCCGTTAACGACTGCGCTGGGCCAGATGTCAACGGGGTTCCGCATTCGGATATAGGGTGGGCTGATCTCCTGCAGGCGTTTGCGGTTTCGATCCTCAAGATCGGGAATTTGGAGATCCAGATCCCGATGGCACAGATCGGTCAAGGTAACGAGCATAGCCCCCGATGGAGCCAGCAAGCTCACCCCGTTTCCCCTGGGAAGGGGCATGGCGGACAGGGCCTTGGCAGCGAGAAACAAATGGGAATATTTATAGATTCGGGTAATCCCCGCCCTTTTCAACACGGCGTCGATGATGCGATCGTCTGAAGCCAGAGCCGCCGTGTGGGCCACGGCAGCATGGGAACCTTCCATGGTGCTCCCGCCTTTGAGAAGCATGACCGGTTTGACGCGTGTTACCTCACTGGCAACCTCCAGGAACTCCTTTGGTCTCTTGAGGCTCTCCAGGTAGATAAAGATCGCCCTGGTCTCAGGGTCTTCCCCATAGTACTCGAGCACATCTGTCTCATCCACATCTACCTTGTTGCCCAAACCTACCACACGGGCCACACCGAAATGCTCCGCTGACTTGATGTAGCGCATGGTGTGGGTGGCGAAGTTGCCGGTTTGAGCGATATAGGAGATGTGTCCTCGGGGTATCTTGCCGAGAGGGAAGAAGCTCGAGGTAAAGTGGTGCGGCGTGGAGGTATGACCGGAGGTATTCGGACCGATGACCCTCACCCCGGTG
Source organism: Desulfatiglandales bacterium (assembly GCA_035527895.1). Lineage (GTDB taxonomy): Bacteria > Desulfobacterota > DSM-4660 > Desulfatiglandales > B25-G16 > JADFWK01. The sequence goes on along the minus strand of DATKZQ010000169.1, from coordinate 9,978 downwards.
TCACGCACCGCACTTAGTAGGTCTTCTTGTAAGGCCTTTCCGTTGCTGTTTACCTCTGCGAACCCGCCGGCGGCAAGCACGATGGCCCTGATCCCCTTGGCGGCGCATTCCCTGATCGCCTGGGGATTTGCATTGGCAGGGAGAATAACAATGGCAAGATCAATCCCCTCGGGGAGTTCCTGAACAGAACCGTAGACCTTGATCCCTGCTATCTCACCCCCCTTCGGGTTGACGAGATACAGCTTACCGGAATAATCATTGGCCAGGATGTTTTGAATGACATCGTTTCCGGGTTTGTGAGGTGTTGCAGACGCGCCGATGACAGCAACGCTTGTCGGTTCGAAGAACTTGTCGAGTTTGTGAGCCAAAGTCTGCCTCCGTGTGTATTCTTGCTTATGGAAAAAACTGAAATCGCTGATTCAGGGGAGAGCCCTATTCAATCGATGTGAAGCGGACAACAGGGATTCCCTTCAGGTGAGGGAACCATAGGATAAAGCCTGCTTTGTGTCAAGAAAACAGGGACTCAAGCTGTAAGAATCCAGCCGGAAAGTCCCAATAAGACGCTCCCGGAGAAACTTCGTGCTCAACAAAAGGCATGTGAGAGAGGGGAAGGGCAGAAGACGCGTCAGGCTATGGCGATTGAGGGAAACTGCTACGGCCTTTGAAGGTGAATCGAAAAGACACTTCCTTTCCCAGGGGTACTCTCCACTGACACACGGCCGCCGTGGGCCTGGACTATGTGTTTGACGATGGCAAGTCCGAGTCCTGTGCCGCCCATGCCCCTGCTTCGTGCTTTGTCTACACGGTAGAAGCGCTCAAAGAGGCGCGGCAAGTGTTCCTTTTCGATGCCGCAACCGTGGTCGGTCACGCTGATGATGATTTCGGTGTCAATCTGCTCGGCACGAACCTCTACCGTACCGCCTTCATCGCTGTACTTGATGGCGTTGTCAAGGAAATTCACGGCGGCCTGCTCCAGAAGCGCGGGGTTCACCTCGGCCACGAGGGTTTCGTTGCAGGAAAGCTGAATCTTGATGTCTTTAGGTACTGCCATGGCCTCGCACACCTGGATGGCTGACGAGAGCAGGCCCCTTAGGGGAGCCTCTTCGAGGGTGATAGATCCCCTTTCAACATCCCGCTCGATCCTGGATAGGCTCAGGAGATCCTCTATGATGGATTCCAGCCGATCAACGTGCTTTTCGATGATTTCCAGGAACCGCTCACCCTCTTCTGCCTTTTGTACCGATCCATCTCGGAGGGTTTCCACAAAACCCTTGATCGCCGTGATCGGCGTTCTTATTTCATGGGACACATTGGCAACGAAGTCGCGGCGGATGTTTTCGAGCCGCCAGAGACGGGTTACGTCATTAAGGACCACAATCGCACCGGTACGGTTCCTCTCGGCATCCCGAAGGATCGTACCGTGTCCGTTTAAGATGCGCTCGCCATCGGAATATACAACGAGGTCCTTCTCCACCGGTTCTTCGCTGGCAAGCGTACTCGAAATAAACCGGTGTAGTGCCGGGTTCCTTATCGCCTCTTGCATACTTCTGCCCTGTGCCTCAGCCGGCTTGCACGAGAACATGTAAGCAGCGGCCAGATTCATGCTGATAATTCGTTCTTCAGTGTCCACCGCAATGACCCCTTCAACCATGCTGGAGAGCATGCCCTCCATCTCGTTTCTCTGCCGCTGGATGGTGTCTATACGCTCACGGAGCTGCGTTACCATTTGATCCATTGCGGAGGACAGCCCCTTAACCTCCTTTGAGCCATCAATCGGTGGTTTGAATGGAAGTGTGCCATCGGCAATGGATTCCGCCCATCGCCTCAGCTGTTCAATGGGATAAGTAACACGGCGTGAGATCAGCAGGCTCAGGCCTGCCGCCAGACAGGCGATAATGAGACCCCCGATAACGATTTTGTCTAGGACCTCCTTAAGGGCCACGTCTATAGCACTCGCCGGGATGGAGGTGCGGACCACCGCCAGGATCTGGCCATTTGATTTGATGGGTACGCCCACATACATCATGTTCTTTTCAAGGGTCCGGCTATACCGTATGGAAGAGCCCGCTTTGCCTCTCAGTGCCTCAATAAATTCGGGGCGATCAACGTGGGTATCCATGGAGGCCGGGTCATCCTCGGAATCAGCAATCACCTTTCCGGACGGCAGCATGATGGTGACACGAGTAAAGGCATGTTTGCAGGTTTTTTTGCACCAGAGATCCATGGCTTCTCTATTGACGGGGTCGAGATACTCCCGGATCTGTGTTTCTAAAAGACGCGCACGGGCTTCCAGATCCGAGGTGGTTTGCTCGAGATAAAAATGTCTGAGCGATCTTGACGCAAACCACGTTACCACAAGCAGGGATATGAGGATAATGAGTAGATAGGAGGGAAAGAGTTGCCAGAGCAACCGTCTATTCTTGGCCATTTGTTATTCCCTGAATCGATATCCTACTCCCCGGACCGTTTCGATATAGGTGCCGGCCGGGCCCAGTTTCTTGCGCAGTCCAACGATCTGAACATCTACTGAGCGATCGGTGACAAAATAGCGGTCGCCTCGAACTGCATCCACAATTTGTGATCGGGTGGAGACCCATCCCGGTCTTCTGGCAAGATGAGTGAGTATGCCAAATTCCGTGAAGGTCAATTGGATAGGCTTGTTATGGACGAGCACCTCATGGCGTCCGGGATGGATTTCGAGATTCCGGATTCGAAGCACCGAGGTGTCATCGGGGGATTCCCTGAACCTCCTGCGCAGAACTGCCCTCACTCTCGCCAAGAGGACTCTGGGGCTGAAGGGTTTCGTCACATAATCGTCTGCACCGAGCTCCAGGCCCGTTACGATGTCCGCCTCCTCGCCCTTGGCGGTCACCATAATGATCGGTATTTCCTTGGTGGAAGGATTACCCTTGATGGTTCGTGCGACCTCTAAACCATCCATGCCGGGCAGCATGAGATCCAGTATAATAAGGTCGGGGGGACAAGATGCCACCTGTCTGAAGGCGTCTTCACCGGTTGCCGCACACAAGACCTGGTAGCCTTCAATCGAGAGATTATACCTGAGCAGCTCCAGGATATCCTCTTCATCATCTATGACGAGGATCTTTTCTTTTGCCATGATAGGGCTCTCGCTGTACACTTGAAACAAAGGCGATGCGCAGCACTATGGGGATGGTAACACTGCCGGAGGACTGTGTAAAGGCTTTGTTGGGATTCACGTGCCTTGAACGCATTAGTCATGTGAGCGAGACAGGAGCATCCGGATGAACGAACGGAAGCGGGTTTTGTTTGTCTGCACCCATAACTCCGCCCGATCGCAGATGGCGGAGGGATTGATGCGGACACTGTATCCCGATCGTTTTGAGGCCTTCAGCGCAGGTACAGAGCCTTCAGGTGTCAACACCTATGCTATTAATGTGATGGCGGAGATAGGAATCGATATCTCGCGAAACCGCGCAAAGAGCCTGAATGAGTTCCTGAATATGGAATTCGACTACGTGGTTACCGTTTGCGACCACGCAAAGCAGGTCTGCCCATTTTTCCCCGGTGGAAAGGCGTTCATGCACAAGGGGCTCGAGGATCCCGCTGCTTTTGACGGAAATGAAGATGAGAAAACGGCCGTGTTCAGGCGTGTCAGGGACGAGATTCGAGACTGGATAACGGAGGTGTTTGGCGGGGAGAACTGACCTTGATCGAGAACCTCAGGCAGTTTAGCGAAAGACTCGTCTCGGGAAGGGTTAGACTTAATGGAATTTTCTTCACCTCATGATCGAAAATATATCATGGCGTTATCAAAAACATATCATAAAGGCCTCGTTAATCAGGCCTTGTCTCTATCACAAATCCATTGGAACTGGATTAGCATATATAGGTAAAACTGTGACTTGAAAGGCCCGCTTCTTTTGTCTCAGATTGATTTTCAGCGGGAGAGCCTCGGAACAGAAGAGAAGACTTCAGGGCCCTCCCACACCCTTCTCTATCCCCATTTTTATCGGCGGGCATTAAGAGCGGGAACTTACATTGACTTCAGATAGGATTCTATCTCCTCAATGATGCCGTCGAGGTAGCCTTCATAAAAGGGGAGGGAGGTGCGGTTCGCTGTGAGCCACTCTCTGAACTCCCGTATGCTCTCAAGGCGCTTGTTCTTTGTTGCCTCCTTGGCGGCGGCAGGCAAATCAGCCATCTTCTTTTTGATCTCTTTCCACCGCTTTCTGAAATCATCCACCTCTTTCCATCGTACCATGTTCCTTTTGCCCGAGTACAAATCGGGGAAAATCCCGGAATCCACGAGATGACCCACTCGCCTTGTGTTCTTATAACAGGCGTGCTTGAAGTCGCAGAAGGAACAGGTCATCTCATCGGCGGAGTGATGAAAGACCCCTTTTTTCAAAAGGCTCATGAGCTCATCGGCATAATCCCCTATCAGTTTGACCCCGGAGAGATTCATACCGCTTTGTTGCTCACGAGGGTAAGCGATCGGGGAGGTAAGTGTATTGTTATCGGAGAGCTGCTGTCTGTTAACAAGGTAATATCGAGCTATGGCATTGCTTCCCTCCTGCTCGGCAGTAAGGGCGAACAGGTAGCCCGGCATTTGAAAGGAGAGCCCTTTCTTGATATCACTCAGCGCCGGGGCCCTACCGGTCTTGTAGTCATAGATCACCAACAGGGTATCGGCACCGGGAATAGTATCGACCCTGTCCACATAACCTCGTATCCTGGTAGAGCCTAACGCTACCGGACGTTCTGTGCCGTATCCGAAACGGTATTCGAGCGCGGTTATGGTTTCCTCGCTGAGATTCGCCTCCTCGAAACGGATCATCTGAGCAAGCAGGCCCTCTCTCTTGGGAGCTCCATCCTCCCCCGAGGTAGCGGTTGTGTGCAGGCCGTCCATGATAGCCGCTTTTTGTGCTTCAAAAAAATCGAGCCTCTCGAGGTGGCTCAGTCGAGAAAAGTAGCCCTCTCCAATCTCCCGTGCCAGCCTGAAGGCTTTGGTAAGGCCGATCGAGGCCACGTTTTCACCCTTTGTTCTTAACTCCTCGAATAGCATCTTCAAGATAGCGTGAACATGGGAGCCGATATCCTTGAAGGATAGTTCCTCCGCCACCTCTTCCAAAGGCTCGAGTGAGAAGATCTCTCCAAACAGGTAGCGCAAGGGGCAATTCGCTAGCATATCGAGCCTGGAGGTGGAAAAGGTTTCATTGAAACAGGAGAGATAATCTGGGAAACGCCGGGCCTGATACACGAGCCCGTCGTATAGGGAAAGACCGTCAATGGTGGTTCTGGCTATCAGCGATCGCACACCTCTCATAACCGATTCATTCAGGAACTGGTTGTCGCCCAATATGAGATGGTCAAAGGCAAACGAGTTCTGACTCGGGGAGAGCGACGTCTTTTCTTCAACGGCAATGGTATTCAAGAACTCCTGCTCGTTCGTAAACCAGGGATTCTCTCCCAACGGAAAAGAGTCCTCTAATGTTTGTGTCCCGTGATAGGCGGCATCCTCCCGAACCAATGAGACCATGTCGAGCAGCACGGGCGAAGGCTGGGCATCCCTGTCGTTTATGCTCTTCGCATACGAGAGATAAAGGTCTCTCCGGTAATTGCAAAGGAGGTGGCTGAAAAGGTTTCGTGACAGGTCGGTCAGGTTTATCTTTTTGAGGGGGCCGAGAGAACTCTCGGGCATGATAAAATCATCCGCCTCTCCGAGGGGGAATTCATCAGCACTCAGACCACCGGCGAACACATAATCGAATGAGCATCCCATTGTATCCGCCCATTCGGAGATAGCAACAACCCCTTTGAAGTAGTCCTCAGTGATCCTGGTGCGACTCAGGAGCGTGTTAAACCCTCGTTTAAATCGCTCCAATAGGGGTGCATCTTTGCTGAAGGGCAGATATGATTCCGCCTTTTCCAGATCGCGGGCAGTCCTCACCAGGAGGTCCTTTACTGTATTGAAGGCCCTCATATCCCTTCTGATGATTCTCTCCCTGGCTTCGAGGTCAGCGCCACGTTCCTCTTTGAGTAAGGAGAGTACGTTCTTTTGAACCCCGAACATATCGAGCAAATAGAAAAGGGCTTGGACCGCCTCCCTTGGGCTCTTCTTTACCTGCAAGTCCCTGAAGGGCTCGATGTTCTTCTTCAGTCCAAATAACTCGCGGACAAAGGCATAGTAATCGTCAAGAATACCCTTCTGCCCTTTTCCTTCCCGCGAGTTTTCATAAAGGAAGGAGAAGTAGTCCCTTGCCCGAGGCACGTACTCTGCGAGGGGCTCACCACCTCTAATGCCGCACTGCCGGGCCACCTTGTCTACAGAGGCAATATCCAGCCGATCCCGCACCTTGTCCGCTGATCGTGACTCAAGGAGGGCACCAAGGCCATCCTTCCCCTCTCCGGCGAAGAATGCCCCCTCCTCGTACAAAACCGTAAGCCATTCGACCTGCTCGCGTTCGTTCTGATCCACCGGGATCGGGTCAACCAGGCCGGAGGTGAAAAACGCGTGCAGGTCTTCCGTTCTGTAGTCGTTGACGGGAATGTCGATGAGCAACTGAAAGATCCTTGACAGTGGTGATGTAGAAAGACACAACCCCCGTGTTATATTGAAGGGGATACCGTATTCCGGAAATATCTCATGGATGAGGGACGTGTACTCGCCAAGATCCGGGAAGACAACCCGTATCTCGCTGAGATCCTGTGTCTTCTCCTGGTATGCAATCCTCTTTATTTCCCCCGCAATTCCCTTGATCTCATCCAACCTCGAGTGAAACGATCTGATCTTCAGCCCGTTTTCCTTGCTATCATCATATTTCCCCGACTGATAGAGGCCTTCCGAGAAGGGATTTCTAAATCCCGCGGATGGCGCCCTTTTTACAGCGGTGGGGAATCCGGCCTTTTCCACCCTGTCCATGAGGGGAACAAGCGAAACGGAGATCCGGTACGCCTCATAATCCCCGACAATGTGGGCCTCTCCGTGACCGGCGGCTTTACGGAATGCCGCAATCGGGTCATCTGCCCGCGGGTCGAAATCAAGGAGCCACAGAACCTCTTCCACATCTCGAAACAGGCAAAAGAGGATTTCCTCTTCAGCCTTGGTGATGGTTATAAAGCCATCAAAAAGGATGACCTTTATGCCATGTAATAGGCTTGGCGCGTTACCGCTTGAAAGGAACGATCGTACGCTGCCCAGTATATCGTCCTCATCGTAGACACGGTTGGTTCTCTTAAACTCCTCATAATCGCCAAAAAGCAACGCCAGATCGGAATCGAGGGCATATCTCTGTTCCCCAGCCCCTGCCCTCACATCATCCCATTGGCCTATCTTGTGAGAAAGACGATCTACAAATCGATCTTCGAAATTGTTGCCGACCAAAAGGGAAAAAAACTCCAGGATTTGGCAGTATATTCCCGGTAGGCTCTCGTTTTCCAGCGGGGGACCAAACAGGGACGAAAAATACTGCAGACCGTCAGGCATCCGATTCCTGCTATGGAGGATCACCCTGATCGCCAGCTCTTTCATGGTGTCATCCATGAAAGCGTAGTCCCCGAACGAACGAAACAGGATGTCATCATAGAATATCCTGTTAACGATTGAGGTCAGGGTATCGACCGGCCTGTGCAGCCAGCCAGGCCCCTGGTTTTCGAGTTGTCGTATCGCGCTGTGGGAGGGCACTATCCGAAGGGATTGCTCCAAGGTAATCCCTTTACGGGATATCTCTTCATCTGAGAGACCTCTCCTCTTGTCGATTGTCTGTCCAATAAGGTAGGTGATCTGAGCCATAAGACGGGTGAATCCAGCCGGAATAACACGGGTGTTGCGTCAAACTGCCCATACCGATCGGATTGGGCATGCACCCAAGAAAATGTTCAAAATCATTTTGACAGATTTATCAAAATGATACAAGATAGTAAAGTCAGAACCTATGGAGTTGCTCTGGCCCATTCAGTGTGAAGTGTTTCTGCGAACCAACTGCATACCTGTTGACTGTATTTCTATACGAGAAACGGGACAGAGATCTGAAAATACCTATCTCTTATGGTACCCGGCACCGGAAAAGACACATGGCTCAAAAAAACCAAAACCCGCGAACGGGTCACACGTTCTTCTCTTTGCACAACCACGACTTTTCAGGCGCGTAGGATGGTCAGGCTTTTCAGGCAATTTGAACAAGGCTTCGAGCTCCATCCACGTTCTTTGGCTCTCCCGCCCCGCCGTAAAGGGCGAGAATCTCTTGCAGGTGGGGCAATCAAGGCAGCCTTCATTTCCGCCATGCTGGCATGTCTTATGTGTACGCCTGGCCCTGGGGTGGCAGGTTCGGAAACAGGTACAGCCCAGCTCGATCGTGAGGCCGGGCCTAATCATAACAGGAAGGGGAATGGGAATATGGGTACACCAAAATGGCTCTCTGAAGATGAAGGCAAGTATCTCCTGGACTTGGCCAGAAAGACCATAGGAAACAGATTATCCAACAGCGAACCACCCCACATCGACCCGGAAACCGTGCCGCAGAAATTCCAGGAAAGACTCGGTACCTTTGTTACGGTTACCATAGACGGCAACCTGAGGGGATGCATCGGGCATATCATACCCCGAGAGACGCTGATTGAAGGCATCAGGGAAAATGCCATCAATGCGGCATTCCGGGACCCCAGATTTCCCCCGCTCACTCAAGAGGAATTCGACCAAATCGAGCTTGAAATCAGCGTTCTCACCCTCCCCGAGGAGCTCACGTACACAGATGCCAAAGACCTCTTGAATAAATTACGACCCGGGGTAGACGGGGTCATTATCAAGAAAGGATACCATGAGGCGACATTCTTGCCCCAGGTTTGGGACCAACTTCCGGACAAAAAGGAGTTTCTGACGCACCTCTGTTTGAAGGCAGGGCTTTCCCCCCACAGCTGGAAGACGGAAAAACTCGTGGTTTCCACCTACCAGGTCCAGGCCTTTGAGGAAGAGAAGGCCAAGCAGTAACAGTGCCGTGGCATTTTCAGGCTTTCATGCTCACCATAAGACCCGAACTCATAATGGTCCCGGAGATCTCTTTGCAGGGCCCCGTCCGTAATGGGTATTATTAATCTGCTCATAGCATCCGTCTTTGCAACCGGGATTTCCTCCATAGCCGTTCAAATCATTACCGTCAGGGAATTCCTCACCCAGTTCTCAGGCAATGAGATCACCATCTCCCTTGTACTTTTCTGCTGGCTCATGATAGGCGGGCTTGGCTCTCTCGTATCCAAGTTCTTCCCAAGGCGGTCGGCGAGCCTCTATTCTGTCATCGCCCTGTTAACAGCCATTTTCCCTTTGATTCAGATCACCGCCATCAGGGTTTTCAGGGATATCGTCTTCATCCACGGCGAATCCCCGGGTTTTTACCCTATGTTTCTATTCGTTCTGACCCTGAGCGCACCATATGCCTTTCTGATTGGGTTTATTCTCCCCTACTCGCTGGCTGTCATGAGGGAGCGGGAAGGGAAATTCACAGCAGGAGAGTTGTATGTCACTGACAACATGGGGGACATAGCAGGCGGAGCTCTCTGCAGCTTTGTCTTGATATACTATCTGAGCCCTTTCAAGATCGTAGCCCTGAGCTCATTTCTCTTGATCGGCATTTCCCTTTTCCTTCTTCTTCGTTTGCGAAGGTATGTCACTTCAACGGTAGCCTTTGTATTGGTCGTCCTGTTTTTTGCCCTTGCCCTTTCAAAGGGCTTCGAGTGGTCAACCCTTTCTCACCAGTATGGGCCGAACATGGAGAGCTACCGCGAGTCCCCGTATGGGAGAATAGTCCTGACAAGGGAGAGAGGGGAATATACCCTTTGGGAATCCGGAAACCCTGTGTTTTCCGCCTTTAACGTTGTGCCAGCGGAAGAGAAGATCCATTACCCCTTGTGCCAGCTTGAAAGGGTTGAAGATGTCCTGCTCATATCCGGGGGTATGGGCGAGACCTTTCAGGAGATTATGAAACATGGGCCGCGCCATGTTGA
>DATKZQ010000168.1:0-12857 GCA_035527895.1 Desulfatiglandales bacterium | reverse complement strand
TCGCTCCTGAGTGAGCTCTTGAATCGATTTACTATGGGTTTCGGTTTGGCATAGCCGAGTTTTCTGGTTCAAAGTCAGTTTTTTGATGAGAATCTTGTTGAAAAAACGGCTTTGGGCAACAGCCTGTTAAGATGTGACCCTTATCTTCACGGTTTTTTAGACATTCAGGAAGCAACAAATGAAGTAGCAGATAAACAGTCTGCCGAAGAGAGTCTTCGAATTGCCAAACAACTATTTACTTCTGAGATATACCAAGCTCGTTCATTGGCAACTTTCATTTTTGGTCGATTAGCGTCCAACTCGAAGGAAGCGATCGAGTTTCTGAAACGCTCTGTAAGCCAAGATAATGATTGGCGTATACAAGAGATTCTGGCAAAAGCTTTCGACAGATATTGCGCAGATGTTGGCTATGAACAAGCTCTCCCTGTTATCAAGAAGTGGTTAGCAGACCCCTCGCCTAACGTGCGACGGGCTGTTACAGAAGGTCTCAGAATTTGGACGGGCCGCCCATTCTTTCGTGACCATCCAGAAGTAGCCATTCAGTTTTTGAGTCAGCTTCGAAACGATGAGAGTGAATATGTACGGAAGTCTGCCGGGAATGCGTTGCGCGATATAAGCAAAAAGCATATAGAGTTGGTAAAAAACGAATTACGTCAATGGGACATTACAAATAAGCACATTAAGCAAACTCACAAACTGGCAAGTAAGTTTTTGCAAAAGACGGCGGGCTAACAAGGCAAATTCAGCCGACGCAAAAAGCCGTGCGGCTGATTTGCGGCATTAGGCGGGCGCTAATGGACAAAGGAAAACGGGATGAGAACAAATGAAGCCGGGGGTCAAATCTTTGCTTTTGCCGTTTTTCGGGTTCGGATGTTTGTTATTATCCCAATCACCTCAATCAGCCTCTCGGCACACAGCGATCAGCTCTCAGCTTCCTTCAAGAAATATTAGTAAACCCGCCGCGGCTTAAACATCGACAAGGCTAACCTTGCCCAACCTCCACACCTCCCCCAAGGCTCCAAACGACTGTTCCTTTAAGAAAACTATCCCCTATTGGTGAGATTACTGAGAATTCTGCCGGCACCTTCATGTCAAGCCCGTATGGTTCTCTCCTCTCAGCGGCTGTGATGTCCCAGATTGAAGGTTGTGCCTGCTGGAGTTCTTGCGTCAAAGAAGGCGAAGGCTGTGAGAAAATTCAGTGGCTTCTTCTGAAAAAGATCTTGCAATGCATGCGATAGTTGGATATCATTCAGACCATGAATGATAATCATTCAAATCGTGAATTAAAATATAAACCACGATGGATTAGCCCTCTTTTGCGTGATGCCCTTAAAACTCATCCCATAATTGTTTTGACCGGTGCGCGACAAGTGGGTAAGAGCACACTTCTGCAGCGGGAACCTCCCTTTGACACGTGGCGATACATCAGTTTGGACGATTTCGACACGCTCGCTCAGGCGAGCACTGATCCAACCTCCCTCTGGGCGGGGGCAGATCGTGTTCTGATAGACGAGGTTCAAAAAGCGACCAACCTTCTAGCCGCGGTGAAGGTCACCGTCGATTCTCACTATGGCAGGTATCGGTTTATCCTTTCTGGCTCGGCAAACATCCTACTTTTTAAGAAGGTGAGCGAAAGTCTTGCCGGGCGAGCCGTCTATTTCACGCTATATCCCATGACCGGCGGCGAGATGAACAGCTCCCCTCCATCGAAACTCCTTGAGAAACTTCTGAAAGGTCAACTGCCGAAGGAGCAAAAGGTCGAATCCCCGATGAATGACCCGGTTCCCCTCATGTGGAAGGGGTTCATGCCGCCGTTGATGCAGATGGACTCGTATGCAACAGTGATTCGGTGGTGGGAAGGCTACGTGGCGACTTATCTGGAGCGGGATCTCCGCCAGCTCTCCCAGATCGATTCATTGCCCGATTTTCGCCGACTTATGGCGGCTCTGGCCCTGCGATGTGGCCAGGTTTTGAACCAAACCGAAGTTGCTCGGGATACCGGCATACCCCAGCCTACGGTTCACAGGTATATCAATCTTCTCGAGACTACCTGTTTGGTAGATCGCTTGCCGGCCTTCTCGGTCAACCGGACCAAACGCCTCATAAAATCACCTAAAGTGATGTGGTCTGAGCCGGGATTGGTATCCTTCCTCGCAGGACATTATGACCCGGCATCGCTTAAGATCTCACGGGAAGCCGGAGGGGCCTTTGAATCCATGGTCTACCTCCACCTGAACGCCCTCTCTCAGCTTTTGGTGCCGAGGCCCCGCATCTATTATTGGCGGACAACCACCGGAAAAGAAGTAGATTTTGTTTTGGAGTGGGGGCGTATACTCCTGGCAGTTGAAGTTAAGCTATCAACTAAACCGAAGTTCACCGATATCGAGAACTTAAGGCTATTCCTTGATGAATACCCGGAGACCGCTGCTTGTCTTCTGATCTACGCAGGAGATGAAGTTAAGATCATGCACGAAAAAATTGCTGCGGTACCCTGGTTTCTCCTCGGAGGACATTAGCGGCTAAAAATAAGGTCGAGAGAGGGTCGCATCTTAATTATTCATTATTCGCAGGGCATTAAGGGAAGGTCCAAGGCGTACGGTGCAGGGCTTCTGTTGCGTGATTACCCTCCAACCCCAAGGAGGTCATCCCATGATTGGGGCAGCGCTTAAAATCTAAGGGACAAAACCAGACCGCTGTGAGTCCTGCAGCTATTTCACCTTATCGGTTCCGAGCGCTCAAAAAAGAGGGAGGGGAGTGCCTCGGTGCCTCATGGAGAAAAGATGCGATCGAGACAAAGGAGGGAAATTTCCCAAATGGATCTCAAAGACAGATTGCTTGATGGAATCAGAAATGATAACGCCAAAATCAAGGGGAGCGGTTCTCTAAAGAAACTCAGGGAAAACCAGTAAGCATATCACTCAATGTGAGGGACAGGTGAGCAACTACCTGGAGAAGGAGATTAGCGAGCTCAGGAAAGAAATTGCCGATGAGCTGGGTTACACACGGAAGGATAAAACTGCCCGACGCCGGGGAATATCCCTTGCTCTCAGGCCCTATGGAAAGATCCTGATTCTTGGGGGTGCGGGTATTCTCCTGGTGATTGTCCTTTTTGCTCTCTCTCCCAGAGCCAGAAATAAGCGACCTCCAGACAATCTAACCTCCACCATACAGGCAACACTGAGCCAGCTTGAGCAGAGAATAGGCCGCTTTGAGGGGATAGGGGAAAAGATCGAGCTTCTCGAAAGACGGGACCGAGAGCTCCAGAAATCCCTTGCGGAGATAAATCGAACCGAAAGTCTTGTAAGTCAACGGGTTGATCAACTGAGCCAGGTAGTGGACGAGCTGCAAAACAGCATGGCCTCACGCAGCGCCAAGACCGAAGCCCCATCGACTGGCCAAAGCAAACCAACCGCCCCTGCCGAAAAACGCTCTTACCCTGAGGCGCCACCGACTATCACGAGGATGCCGTTTTCCCTGCCTGAAAGCCGCTACCATGAGGTCCGTCCTGGGGAGACTCTCTACTCTATCGCTCAACAGCACAGCCTTTCGGTAGACGAACTGTGCCGCCTCAACCACATGACCCCAAGACAGGTCATTCACCCAGGCCAAGAGCTCTTGGTCGCACCGGGCGGCCGTGAGTGAGCGCTGCCACGATTGGGAAGACTCGAAGGCCGAAAACCCTGGCTTTACAGTATCAAGCCTAAAACAGCCTCGTAAAAGGGAACATGTAGGTCTCAAAACAACGTAAAAATATCGGTTTTCATATATTCAACGGGTCAACTCTCCGTTTGGCTCTTGTGGATGAGAATCCTGGCAGGCTCTCCGCGCACGCTTAACGAAATAGAGCCGACCGCGTTGAAACAGGGGTTTCCTGCAGAGATTTCCTCGCTGCCAAGGTTCAATCCGATACTGGGCTATCAATTACAGTGTGTAGTTGTTAAATCTCTCGAATCTGAGTATAAGGCATGGAGTGCACAATTCGAAGTTCACCAGTCCGGGCACAGGATGTGGTAAAATCACCAACAAAGAAACAGGGGTTGTAAGATAACATGAGATATAAAAACGTTATTTGCCTATATCCATATAGAGAGGAGTTGAAAACCGTAGGTTTTCTGCCACCAATAGGTCTTGAGTATGTAGCCAGTGCTATAGAAGATCTTGTGGAAAGCGTAACGATACTTGATTTGAGATATGAAAAGAAGCCGTTATCTTCATTTATCGATAAAAATACGGATTTAGTGCTCGTGAGCCACAACTGGGACATTGAAGAGGATTTTGTAAAAGCCACAATCAATAGCGTACCGGAAAACATAACCGTAATCGTCGGCGGAAGACATGCCACCGAATATGTTAATGAACTCTTTGAGGATATTCCCAGAATCGATGGAATTGCCCGGGGTGACGGTGAGGAGATTGCGAGGGAAATTGCTCAAAAAGGCATTGCAGGTGACATTGATGGACTATCATTTCGGTTAAACGGCGCGATCGTGCATAATAACAATAGAAGGCTTGCGCCTCTTCAAAGCGATTTTTATCCAAACAGAAACCTTCGTCGTTACAACTATATGGTTACCTTGGATGAGTTTCAATCGGATATTCAGATTGACCTTATGTTGGGATCGAGGGGCTGCCCATATAACTGTAAGTTCTGCGACTTTAAGTTTAATCCCTTAGGGGAGAAGAGAAAGTGGTCGGTGCGAACGCCGGAATCTGTTGTATCGGAGATCAAGAGCATAGAGGCTGGCGTGGTTGGCTTTGCCGATGATATTTTTACGGCAGACATGGGCTGGGTTGAACGTGTCTGCGATCTGATACTAAAAGAAGGCATAAAAAAGAAGTACGTCATAAACGCTCGATTAGAAGTTGCGAAAAGGCCTGAGGTTCTCAGAAAGATGTATAAAGCCGGTTTTATGGCCTTTCTGCTAGGCATAGAATCTGCTCATGACAAAACATTAGCGTCCATGAATAAGGGGTTTACTACTGCAACGGTAAGGGAATACTTTGAAGTTTTGAGGCAATTCAACTTCATCTATCATTGCTACTTCATCATAGGCAATATAGGTGAAACGAGAGATGAGATGCTCGATGCAATAGAATTTTCACATGAGCTTGGTGTCGATACACTTGGCCTATCGGTCTTAAGAGCCACCAAATACTCTCCTCTTAAAGAGATCCTGAAAGGGCTTGATGATTACCATATTGAGGAAGGCTCAGGTAAGGTATACTCTGATATGTTATCCGTTGAGGAGCTCCAACAGATACGAAGGGATGTGAACGCCTCATTCTTTACGATACCAGTGATACTAAGGGTATTAAAGAAATTGATACTGCACCGACTTCTAACATTTGGGAGGCTCTACGAGATACTGGTTTATACGGCAAGACGAAAGATAGAAAAGATGGCCAAGAAAAGATCCATACGTATGGGACATGTGATTAGATGATCCCATAAACTCGTTTGGCACCCCCTATAGCGTACAAGTGCCCTTCATTCCAGGGCTTTCGTATGGCTGCTATGAGTCCATAACCCATATATGGTTCGCGCTCTTCCGCACACAAAAGCCTTATGTCCTTTTGACACAGTGATTCATGGAATATGGCGACATCATCGCAAATATCGGCCTACTGATACCATTCCTGTGGGGGGTCATGCGATGCAACCCCAAACCGCAAAGGCAACCCTATCCTATCGGTTACATTTTTTAAGAGAATTCATCTCCTGTGAAGCCTAACAGGCAGCAGGAACGACCCCTTTTGACTCATCTGCTTGACTTTAAACGGTATTGCTTCTAGTATGCCCTCGTAATGAGCAAACCGAAATTACCAAAAAATCCTGAGGGCTTAGCAGGAGAGCTTGACTATTGTTTTGAGAACCAAGAACTCCTGTATCACGCATTCCGACATCCGTCTTATGTTTATGAAAAGAATGATCAAGGAATACCGGACAACCAAAGGCTGGAATTTCTCGGCGATTCCGTCATTAACCTCGCGATCAGCCACCTTCTGATGCAAGCCTTTCCTGAAATAAAGGAGGGGGAACTCTCTAAGCGTAGGGCTTCATTGGTAAGTGAAAGCGGCCTCTACCCTATTGCCTGTGGATTGAAACTAGGAGATTATCTTCTCCTCGGTAAGGGAGAGGAACGAACACAGGGCAGGAAAAAACCATCTATTCTCACCGATGCCCTTGAGGCTCTCATAGGGGCGATCTATCTTGACGGCGGCTTCACCGGCGCCATGAGGGTAATAGCGGAACTCTTTAGGCCAGTATTAACTGAGAGCGGCCTCGGTACGGCATTCGTTGACTACAAGACAGACCTGCAGGAATTCTCCCAAGATGTGTTTCAGGCAACACCAGAGTACCGCATTGAAAAAGAAACAGGCCCAGACCATAATAAGACCTTCTATGTAACCGTATACATCAAGGGAGACCTCATGGGTAAGGGAAAGGGAAAGAGCAGAAAAGAGGCTGAACAAACTGCAGCACAGGAGGCCCTGGTTTGTCTGAGAAGATAAAGAGCCATTTTATCATACCCATATTTATTCCACACCAGGGCTGCCCCCACAGGTGTGTCTTTTGCCAACAGAACACGATCACTAACCGCGCAGAAGGTATTCCCTCTGCAGATGGAATAAGAAATATCATTGAATTGGCCATACAATCCAAACGGTTCCCCGGAAGGGGGCCGAAAGAGGTTGCCTTGTATGGCGGCACCTTTACTGCTTTGCCAAATACCACTATGAGGGAGATACTTGATGTTGTCCGCCCCTTTTTGAAAAACGGCACCATTCAATCGATCCGTCTATCTACCAGACCCGATGCCCTCGGTAAGGATAAACTCCTTATCCTGGAATCCTACGGCGTTTCAACAGTGGAGCTGGGAGTGCAATCCATGGACGACAAGGTCCTTCTCCTTGCTCAACGAGGGCACTCATCAAGCGATACCGCTACCGCGTTCACGGTGTTAAAGGAAAGAGGGTTTAAGGCTGGCGTACAATTGATGCCCGGCCTGCCCGGGGACTCTGCGGGCCGTTTCATGGAAACCATCAATAAGGTCGTTGCCCTCAAGCCCGATATGGCGAGACTGTATCCGACCCTGGTTATCAGAGGAACAAAGCTGGCCCAGTGGTACAAACAGGGAACCTATACTCCATTGGGGCTTGAAGAGACAGTCAACCTTTGTAAAGAGGCTTGCATAAGGTTAGAAGATGCAGGGATTCCCGTTATCAGAATCGGGCTCATGTCATCTCCTGCCCTCTTGAAGCAAGGGGAGATCATCGCCGGACCATGGCATCCATCCTTAGGGTTTTTGGTCCGCTCAGCCATCCATCTTGAAAAGGTGAAACCCTCTTTGCCGTTCGTGGGAAAAAAGAGATCTATTGTGCTCTTTGCCCCTCAAAAAGAAACGCCATTAATCAGGGGCCATAAGAACAGGGGAATTCAGCAGATAGAAGCCATCACAGGGGCTTCCGTGAAGGGTGTTGTCTCAGACAATTCTGTTCCCGCTGGGGAAATCGCCTTCGAGGTTGTATGATCGTGCCAGACGCTTTTCTCCTCCCAGTCGCAGGGTATCTGTGCGCCTCCTGAGCCAAAAATAGAACACAAAGGCCTTATTTCTACCTGGCATAGGAAAAAAAGCAGAACCAGGAGGTTAATTGCTTCTGGTGACAATAAATTGATTCAACCTGAGGAGGTACTCCTTGATAAGCGAATTAGGAAAGAACCTGAGATGTGCTGCTGCACGGTCCACATAATCTTGGGCATCCTGGCGACATCGTGCAATGGCACCGTTGCTCCGTACCAGCCTGGTTACCTCATCGTAGTCGTCCCCTGAGGCCTTCCCGCTTTTGAAGATCTCTTCCAGCCTCTCTCGCTCCTGCTGAGTGATGCGGGAGAGGGCGTAGATGAGTGGCAGGGTAATCTTGCCTTCTCTGAGATCCGATCCCATGGGTTTACCGGTCTCTTCCGCCGACGCAGTGTAATCAAACACATCATCGATAATCTGAAAGGCAATCCCCATGTTGAGGCCGAAGTCCCTGAGGGACTTGATATCGGCTTGCTCTGCCCCTGCCACGATACCACCGCCGGCACAGGCGGCCGATATGAGGGCTGCGGTCTTGGCGGTGATGATGCCCATGTACTCCTTTATGGTTAGGTTCCAGTTATGGGTGTTGACCAACTCCAACACCTGGCCCTCGGTCATCCTCGTGGCGGTGTCTGCGAGGACCTTTAAGAGCTCGATGTGTTTTTTTTCAACGACCATACGGGAAAATTTGGAGAAGAGAAAATCTCCCACCAGGATTGCGGCAGGGCTTCCCCATCGCTTATTGACCGATACCCTTCCCCTCCTTACCGTGGCATTGTCGATGACATCGTCGTGCAGGAGGCTTGCGGCATGAAGGCACTCAAAGACGGTTGAAAGGGTAAACACATCATGATTGTTGTAGTCGCAGAGCTGGCACGATAAGACAAAAAAGAGCGGCCTGAGCCGCTTACCGTTTCCGAGCAAACTGTACTGTGCCACCTCTTCGATGAGCGAGACATTAGAGGTGAGCACCTTACCGAGCTCCTCGTCGATCCGCTCAAAGTAAGGGGTGAACTGATCGAGGAATGTGGATTCTTCTGTCATATTCTTCAATTTCTTTTCCATTTTGGCGACCTACAGGTCAACATAAAAAATATATATTAAGGATAAAATGTTGTCAAAGCAAATCCTGCCCCTGGATGCTTGCTGAATCACCTCATCGGTGATGGGCCCTATTTGGCATGCAGCCTCCAGTCCTTTCAGTACCACCGGTTGTCGAATGGAGAGGCTGCGCCCGGTGATATCGGTGGTGGTAAAGGGGAAGAGGGAGAGATTCAATCACAAAGGAGTTTAGCATTTTCTATTCCCCAGCGTAGGCGATACCTGGGGAGACCTTTAGAATTATTCGCTATTGATCTTGCGTCTTGTTTCCGATAAGGTCTTTAGGAAATTTCTTGGCATGAGATACGCCGTATGCACGCCGGCAAAAGACAGTCAAAACTGGAACAAAAATTTCGCCCCTTTGCAAAGAAGATGGCTGATGAGGGAATCCCTCCCATTATTATCGATACCTTTAAGCTTTACTATGGGAAGGTCCTGAACGGCGAAAGAGGATTGATATCGAGAGAGGAGATCGTTCCGGTCGGCAAAGCCGACATTCCTTCGTTGGAAACGCTGGGTGAATACACACAAGCAGGATGCCGGGCGCTAAAAGAGGCGGTGATAATCAAACTCAATGGCGGCTTAGGAACGAGTATGGGCCTCTCAAAGGCCAAGTCTCTTTTCGAGGTGAAGGACGGATACAATTTCCTCGATATCATCGCCAAACAGGTCTTGAGCCTCAGAAAAGCCCATGGGGCAGATATCCCCTTAGTGTTGATGGACAGCTTCAATACCGATGAGGATAGCACCACGTATCTTGAAAGATACCCCGAACTTGCCTCTGATATTCCCCTCTCATTTTTGCAGCATAAGTTTCCGAAGGTTTTACAGGATGAGCTGAGCCCTGCTGAATGGCCAACCGAACCTGATTTAGAGTGGAATCCACCGGGTCACGGGGATATCTATTGGGCATTGTTTACCTCCGGGATGCTGGATAAGCTGCTCGCGAAAGGCTGCAAATATGCGTTTATCTCCAACTCCGATAACCTGGGAGGGACCACGGATGTGGCAGCCCTCGGTTACTTCGCATCCCACGATTTTCCTTTCATGATGGAGGTTGCGGAGAAGACGGGGACCGACATCAAAGGTGGCCATATAGCCCGCCTGCGCCGGACCGGTAGCCTCATTCTCAGGGAGATAGCCCAATGTCCCGAGGAAGAGATAGAGGAGTTTCAAGATATAAAGACCTACAGGTACTTCAATACGAATAACCTCTGGCTTAATCTCGTATTTCTCCAAGGCCACCTGGAAAAGGCTAGTAACATCCTAAACCTTCCTGTTATTGTCAATCCCAAGAGAATTGACCCCAAAGACGACTCATCCCCTCAGGTCTACCAGATTGAAACAGCCATGGGATCTGCAATCTCGGTTTTTGAAGGGGCCGCAGCTGTTCAGGTTCCAACGCGAAGGTTTATCCCGGTTAAGAGGTGTCGGGACCTTCTCGCGCTGTGGTCCGACTGCTATGTAATGACTGAAGATGGTCAGATCATACTGAATCCTGATAGACGTCTCGGGCCCATAGAGATTGCTCTTGATGACCGGTTTTTCAAAAGGATAGACCAGGTAAAGGAAAGATTCCCCTATGGCGCCCCCTCGTTGATTGATTGCCGGTCACTAAGAGTTGATGGAAATGTTTACTTTGAGAAGGGAATTGTGATAAAGGGAGACGTGAAAATTCTTAACACCTCGTCAAGCGAGGTCTCTATTCCTGGGGGCACAGTGATTAATAACGATTTACTTTTTAACGAAAATTTGCCATAAGATAAATCATGCCTGAGGCTACCCTTAAGAATATTGAAAAGGCCATTAAGGATATCCATAATATTGGAATAATGCTCAGCGGGGCCAGCGAATATGTATGCGAAGAAGGGGTGCTCAAGCGATTTTCACGCTACCTCCAAGCCTATCACAAACGCCTGGAATCCGATATCACCTCCCTCAAGAAAAAATACCCCGGTAGGTTCCCTGAGACTCCGGAGCTGGATAGTTCACTCTCAAGGATTGGAAATATCTCTGCCGTACTCGGGCAAGACAAAAAAGGTGTTGAAACAAGGTGTCGCGCAGGAAATTTTGGCCATGAATTGAACACCCAGGTTGCCGAGCTGAGAAGCGGCGTACAGGACGTCTGGGAGACCGTCAGTGGGAAGGTCTCAGGATATTCCATCACCGATAGACTGGCAGGTCCGAGAGGTACTGTGACCTCGGCCCTCTATAATCTCTCCCCTTTCGCTCCCATTCCCCGAAAGATAATCATCGCCGCTCTAACGGTCGTCGCTATTGCTTTTGGCTACCTCTTCTTTACCATGGAATCGAAAGCTGCATTGGTCCAGGCCATCAAAGATGATCTCACTTACTTAGAGACAGAAAGGCAAGCCCTCAAGGTCAAGAATCAGGAGTTCAAGGATATTCAGGCAGAGATCAAGGTTCTCGACAAGAAAAACTTGAACAGAAAGGACAAAATCAAGCTGTTGAGTCTGACAGTGGATGAAGGCAAACTCAGGGAGTTCATCGAGAAAGCCACCGTTGCAGTAGAAAAAAGGGAACGAGAGTTAGAAGAAAAAAACAAGAGGTTGGAAGAACTGCAGAAAAAACCGTTCCTCCAAAGGCTTCTGAGGAGATAGAGCCAAAACCTGGGAACCCTCAGGCCTCCTTTGCCCGCGGTTAATCTCACCTCCATCTTTCAGCAATTCCAGAAGCTAAAAGAACACCGGTTTTCCCTCGGCCCATGCC
This sequence comes from Desulfatiglandales bacterium, assembly GCA_035527895.1. Classification (GTDB taxonomy): domain Bacteria; phylum Desulfobacterota; class DSM-4660; order Desulfatiglandales; family B25-G16; genus JADFWK01. The sequence goes on along the minus strand of DATKZQ010000168.1, from coordinate 1,443 downwards.
AGCGACTTGAAGTTCTTAAAGGAATACGACAAAAAGACTGACCCCTGCCAACGGGCCATGCGCTATATCATGAATGTGCGGAGTTCACCTTTTTCCCTTTTCATTGCTCGGATAGACCAACCCTTGTAGCCGCTTGTTACCCTGACAGCAACTGATTTGCCGGAAGGGGCATCGCTGTACGATGCGGTTATGTCGGCAGCTAACTGTATGTCCTCCCCTGATAGATCCCCCGTAGCCAGGCCGGTGGGCCCGGGAAACGACTCCACGCTCAAAAGGGTATCCTCCTCTCTTCTCAGGGATTCAATCATTTCATTTTCCGGTTGGTTCCGGCCCACTACGATCTTCGCCGTTTCATTCAGCCTAAAGTGTCGTCCCACCTTGAGGAGATCCAGGTCCCGCCGTGAAAAATCTGCATGGCAGGATATGAGATCCTTGAGTCGACGGGAAAACACCTTTTCCGTTAGAAGACATCCTCCTGCGGGGGACGGGTATTCCCCTATTCCAAGTCTCCGTGCCAATTCAATCTGAGGCCGCCGTGAACGTCCTGAAAGGCCCAACAGTTTCTCCCGTTCTACCCATCCCTTGATCTCGGGAAGGGTCTCGGGTAATAGTTGTGCCGAAAGGGGCCTGAGGATAAGATCCTGAAAGCCCGAGCTGTGAGAAACGGTGAAGAGGGATCTGAAATTTTGTGACATGGGTCGCTGGCCCAACACCTCTCCGCTAATGATGAAATGTGCCTTTTCCTCTCTCAGCATCTCACCGGTTACGGTGAACATGAGGGCATGGCAGTCGACACATGGATTCATGCTTTTACCGTAACCGTGCTTGGGAGCAAGCACTATCTTGAGATGACGTTCCGTAATGTCCACAACCTTGAGGGGCAATCCGATAGCTTGGGCAGACCGGATAGCTTTGTCGGCCGTGAAAAAGGGGCTCTCATAACAAATGCCGACAACAGTGATCCCTTGTTCCCGAATCAATTGAACGGCCAAGATACTGTCGAGCCCCCCGGAAAAGAGCGCTAAAGCCTTCATTAAGACTGCCTCCCTACCACCTGCTAGTAACTTAATCAGGCATGTCAAACGAATCAAGGAAAAAGGTAACACTTTAGCTCTTTGAAATTAACCTTAACCCGAGCATGGAGATGTCTTTTTTTGACTCTGTCCCTGGCCCAGACCTGGCTCATACGGCATGAGTAAGGAGAACTGAGATGTGAAATACTCTCCTATCCATACACAACTCCGGAAGCTGAGCGCCAGGGCAGGCCTCCCATGGTACAGAGGAGTGGGCGTTTCAAAACGACGCACACAGGCTGGTACCTTAGTGCTAAGGCTTATGGGGCGGTGCGCCGGTTTGAAACGGCCCTGTACGGGGCCTTGTTAAGAGGGCAGAGCAAAAAAAGATATCTCCATGCTCGGTCCCCTGGGTTCCGTTACGAATAGC
>DATKZQ010000167.1:0-15434 GCA_035527895.1 Desulfatiglandales bacterium | reverse complement strand
TCCGGAAGCTGAGCGCCAGGGCAGGCCTCCCATGGTTCAAAGGAGTGGGCGTTTCAAAACGGCGCACGCAGGCTGGTACCTTAGTGCTAAGGCTTATGGGGCGGTGCGTCGGTTTGAAACGGCCCTGTACGGGGCCTTGTTTAGAGGGCAGAGCAAAAAAAGATATCTCCATGCTCTTGTATCGTTAGTTTTTCAGGAGAACGTATGTTCCTGCCCTGGATCAAGGATCACCACCTGGATGTGGGATGCCTCTTTCCCCATGATCTCCGCAAACAACGAGGCGTCCTGCTCCAGAATGGGAAAGGTCTTGTAGTGCATGGGAATGACGGTTTTTGCTTCCAAGAGCTTTGCCGCAACTGAGGCCTGCTTGGGGTCCATGGTAAAAACACCACCGATGGGGAGCAGGGCCAGATCAATCTTGAAGAGATCACCCAGGAGTTTCATGGAAGAGAATATGCCGGTATCTCCGGCATGGTAGACGGTAAAGCCGTCTTCCAGTTTGATGATGTAGCCCGCAGGGCTTCCGGTCTGCGAGGAGTGGAAGGCCTGGGTCATGGTTATGGAAATCCCGTCGGAAGATGCGGTCCCACCGATATTCATGCCCGTACCGAAAACGATCTGGGAGTCCGGTACTCCTTCCTCGTCTTTCAGTCTGCCTACCGTCTCGGGCATCCCGACGAGGGTGGCCCCTGTAGCTTTCACAATGCGTGCTGCATCGGCAACATGATCGAAGTGGTCATGGGTTACGAGCACGAAATCGGCTTTTGTGATATCTTCAGCCTTGCACGAGGCCAGGGGGTTATCCGTTAGCCACGGGTCAATGACGATTATTTTCCCTTTTTCAGAGGTAATCTGAAAACCAGCATGCCCAAGCCACTTGATTATCTTTTGTCCCATGACGATGAAGACCTCAAATCACATTTGGCATTTCAATTTGTGATACGAGGCGCTAGGTAGCCGATTGGAGCACAACGAGTGCGTCGGCAGCTACGGGCCGGCTCCCGGAGATAATAACGGGGTTGATGTCTATCTCCTTAATGGCATCGTTTTCTAATCCGATCTTTCCCACATTGATTAACATCTCCGTCAAGGCACCTTTGTCGGCGGGTTCCATACCCCTGACAGCATCAAGTATCTTATGAGCCTTGATTTCACCCATCATCTCAAGGGCGTCCCTCTCCTCCAAAGGTGCGAGACGAAAAGAGACATCTTTCAAGATCTCTGTGAAGATACCACCGAGGCCGAACATGACACAGGGTCCAAACTGCGGGTCCCTGATCAATCCGATAACCAATTCCCGTTTACCCTTCACCATCTCCTGCACGAGGATGGCCCCCTTGCTGGGGCTCATGCCAGCCGTAACATCGTCATATGCCTGGAGGGCCTCGTCGTCATTTCTAATGTCAATGCGTATAAGTCCTTTCTCTGTCTTGTGGCTGATTTCGGGAGAGCAGGCCTTGATCACCACAGGATAACCGATCTCTTGGGTGGCAGAAATGAGTTCGTCGCTGGTTCCGACCACCATTTCCCGGGTAACCGGAATCTGATAGGATGCGAGCAGGACCTTGGATTCATACTCGGACAGTGTAGTCCTCCCTTCCTTGAGGGCGTTTTCTATAATCTCCATATAGTCACCATGCTTTCTAGGCCGTTTATTCGCCTTCGCCAAAATACCCTGCAGTTTACTGCAGGGAGCTTCATTTTAAGAGATTCCGAGCCATAATAACCTTTTCGATCTCGGTGGTCCCCTCGTAGATCTCAGTGATCTTGGCATCCCGGAATAGACGCTGGACCTTGTACTCGGCCAGGTATCCGTAGCCTCCGTGCATCTGCAGGGCCATATCCGTGCATTTTACCGCCATCTGGCCGCAGAACGATTTGGCCGCGGCAATGAGCTTGTGGTCCATGCTGCCCTGATCGATCCTCCAGGCCGCTTCATGGACCAGGTGCCTGCCGGCCTGGATCCAGGTAAACATGTCGGCAATCTTAAACTGTATGGCCTGGAACGATGCCAACGGGGCGTTGAAGGCAACACGCTTTTTCACGTGTCGAATGCTCTCCTCAAGGGCACCCCGGGCCGTACCCACTGCCTGGGCAGCCACCACAACGCGATCGAGGTTGAACAGGTGCATAGCCTCGGCGAACCCGTTTCCTAATGGACCGACAAGGTTTGAATAGGGCACCTTCACGTTGTTGAAGGTTATCTCGGCCGTGTCAGAGGCACGAATGCCGAGCTTTCCCGTTAAGTGATTCGCCTCGAAGCCTTGCCGATCGGTTTCCACCATGATCATGCTGTGGCGCCGATGCCGGTCGGCGTTTTCAGGGTCTGTTACGAGGAAACAGATCAGGTAATCTGCCCGGTCGCCATTGGTGATAAACATCTTAGAGCCGTTAATGACAAAGTCATCACCGTTCCTGAGAGCCGTCGATGTTGTAGCACCTGCCAGGTCGGATCCGGCATCGGGTTCGGTGAAGGCACTGCCCATCACAGCGTCTCCCGTAACGATGGGAGGGAGATAGCGCTGCTTCTGCTCCTCTGAGCCGAACTCCTGAACGATCTCCGCTCCATAGGAGGAGATGAGAATGGCAACGGCAATACCCGGATCAACGGCAGAGAACTCCTCAAAGATAAGGCAATACTCAAGAAGGCCCATACCGGGTCCGCCGTACTCCTCTTCGACGAACGTTCCCACGAACCCCAGGTCGGCTGCCTTTTTGTGGAGTGTCTCGTCAAAGGTCTCGGTGCGGTCAAACTCCTCTGCCCGATCGGGGAATTCGCCTTCGGCAAATTCTTTCGCTGCGCTAACGATGTCCTTCTGCTCTTTCGTGAGTTCGAAGTCCATGGTCGATCATCCTTTTTTTGCTTCAAGCGCCTTGTTTTTTAAGGCCGGCACAATCTTGAAGAGGTCATCCACAATTCCGTAATGGGCAGTCCTGAAAATAGGGGCTTTTGGATCTTTATTCACAGCGATAACGGTGCCCGCTCCACTTAGTCCAGCCATGTGCTGGAAGGCCCCGCTGATCCCAACAGCGACGTAGACCTTAGGGCTCACCGATTTTCCGGAGGTGCCAACTTGCAGGTACTTGGGCAACCAATTCTTATCAACGACAGGCCGTGAACACGAAACAACGCCATTGAGGGCCTCAGCGAGTTCTTTGATGATGGCAATATTTTCCTCCTCTCCGATACCCCTTCCAACGGAAATAAGAAGCTCAGCTTGGGTAATATCCACATCGCCTGCAGCGGTTTCGACAAATTCGACGAACTCCTTTGCCGGTTTCGCCTCTGCCAGGGGAAAGTCCTTCTGCACCCTTTGTGCCTGCCGCTCGCCAATCTTGTCCTTGGGGAACACACCTGATCGTATGGTAATGATGCATCCAGCAGATTGCGCAAAAGAGACATTTGCGAAGATCTTTCCATTATACATCTGCCTTTGGGCCATGAATTTGCCGTTTTCAGGCATGATGTCGATACAGTCCGTAGCCAAGGGAAGTCCGGTTTTGACGGAGAGACAAGGAGCAAGCTCCATTCCCCATGACGTGCTACCAATGAGGATGACTGCAGGTTCGGACTCCTTAATCAATCCTGCTATGATTTCCTTGTAAAGATCTGCGCTGAAGTTCTTGAGCCGTTCGTCATCGCAGACGATTATCTTATCGGCCCTGTCAGAGAGATCTTCTGCAAAGGTGCTCACCTCATGGCCGAGAAGCACAGCGGTCACGCTGTGTGATAGCTTCTCAGCGAGGTCCCCTGCCTTCCACAGCATCTCGTAAGTTATATCCCTGATCTCACCAAGCCTATGCTCAACGACGACAAATATCTCGCTCATTACCCCATCACTCCTTTCTTGGTTAGAATCTCGATGAAGTCGGCGGCAATCTGGTCTGGATCCCCGGAGAGGATTTGGGCCCCTTCGGTCTCCGGGGGCAAGTAGACCTCTTCTATTATGGTGCGCGGCGCCAGTTCGTCATCGGGTATGCCTAACTCGGCAAGATCCATGACTTTAAGCTCTTTCTTGGCTGCCTTCCTGATGCCCAGGATGGACACATACCTCGGCTCGTTGATGCCCGTCTGGATCGTCAACAGGGCTGGGAGATCAACGAGGGAGACTTCACCGAGACCGCCTTCCAGCTCCGATGTGGTCTGGACCGTTCCGTCCTTCAGCTCGATCGCCGTTACCATACAGGAGTGGTTCAGATTCAGTTCTTCCGCCATGAGCATGCCGACCATTCCATAGCTATCGTCATCTGCCAGTACCCCGGTAAACACGAGGTCATGAGGTAGATCGCTAACCACCTTGGAAAGGATCTTGGCGATTCCAAAGCTGTCAAACCTGCTCATATCGCCTGCTTCAACCCTGATGGCACTGTCAGCGCCCATGGCCAGGCATCTTCTGAGGACCTCTTCATCATCCTCGTTGCCAACGGTAACGGCGATAACCGTTCCACCGTGCTTTTCCTTGAGCAGTATGGCCTCTTCGATGGCATAGTTGTCCCAATCGTTGAGTACAAAGGCGAGTTGGTCTTTTTTCACCCCCTTTTTCTGCTGGTCAACGACGAGATCGACCTCTTCGGTGAGCGGAACCCTTTTGACACATACCACGATATCCATCTCCTATTCCTCCTTTTTAAGTAATCCCTAACTAGGACAGGCCGGGATTAAATAAGAAACTCGAATACCCGCCTGCCTGGCCTGAACTATCCAATACCTGCAAGGGATATCGGACAGGCCACGGCCAAACAGTTGCTAGTGCATGACACACGCACACAGGTGGCGGGCAGGTCGAAATACGAAACAAATACGAATATCAAATGTCCAAATGTTCTAAACTGTAATAGCGGCCTTAAACGCCATATGAAATGCTATGATTCCTTAGCATTTTTGAATTTTTTGTCATTCGATATTGTTTCGAGTTTCGGCCTGCCCTGGCGCGACATCCAATAAATATCAGGCTGCCTCTTCATTATTTCAAAATTCGAAGCGATAAAAGTCACCTCCTCAGAGCCAGGTCTGGGCCAGGGATTTCGGATTTTTATTTTCCTCGGGCCTTCTAATTTCACAGGGTGCTCATCACAAGTTCCATTAAATCAACGACCTTCAGCTTTCCTTCGAGTCCGCTGGTCTTAATTGCGTCGTCGAAGTTCAGCAGGCAGAATGGGCAGGCGGTAACAATAACCGTGGCTCCTGCATCATGGGCCATGCGCACTCTCTTTTCGCCCATTCTCATTTCTTCTTCCTCTATGTCATACCAGAGATTGATATCACCGCCGCCACAGCAAAAGCTCCTGTCCCTGTTGGTTTCCATCTCCACCGTCTTTATGCCGGGGATTGAGGCAAGGATTTGCCGCGGGGCTTCGTAGATACCATTATGTCTTCCCAGGTAACAGGGATCATGGTAGGTGTATATCTCTCCGTTGTCAAGGGTCTTGGCCGTCTTGAGCTGACCGCTTTGGATCAGGGGGAGAAAGAATTCGCTGTAATGCTTTACTTCCAAATTGCCGGGATAATCCTTCTTCAGGGTATTAAAGGCGTGGGGGTCTGTTGTAAGAATCTGCTTGAATTTGTTCGTCTTAAATGTCTCGGTATTTTCTTCTACCAAGAACTGAAAGAGGCCTTCCTCGCCTAGCCTTCTCACCTGATGGCCTGAATCCGATTCCCGTGGTCCAAGAATCCCGAAGTTTACGCCGGCTTTATCCAGGCCTCTGGCTATGGCCATGGTTATCTGCTGAATCTGGGGATCAAAAGAGGGGTAACTGTCTACGAAGTAAAGGACATCAACCTCATCGCCCTCTTCGAGCACCTTGACGGAAAGGCCGTCTGCCTCGTTGATCCAATCCGCTCTCTTTGCAGGGGGTTTGCCGAAGGGATTGCCCGTTTTTTCAAAGCGTAGCAGGGCGTCCTGGAAGTCCTTGGGAACCATGCCCGACTCGATCATAAACCTTCTCAGATCCACCATCTTATCGATATATTCAATAAACACGGGGCACTCCTCCTCGCAGGCCCCGCACGTAGTACAGGACCAGATCTCGTCAGGGGCAAGAATATTTCCGATCAAAGGGAGATTGGGATCCTGCCGATTGCCCTTGCTCATGAAACCAAAGAGGGGGCTGCTCTGATATGCGTAATCCCTGACCTTTATGGTAAGCTCCATAGGTGATAAGGGTCGGCCCACGTTATTTGCCGGGCAATTATCGGAACAGCGGCCGCATTCGGTGCAGGTATAGAAGTCGAGGATGTGTTTCCAGGTGAAATCCCGCACCTTTTCCACCCCCAGGGATTCGAGGTCCTCGATATTCTCCACGCCCCATCGGGGGGGTTTTATTGAACCCTTTCTTAGTTTGCGGAAGAACACGTTGAACAGGCCGGTAATAATGTGGAAATGCTTTCCCAGGGGGAGGTAATTGAGAAAGACCATGAGTGTCAGGATATGAAGCCAGTAATTCCATAGAAAAAAAGCCTTGAGAGACTCCGGGTTAAGCCCGGCGAAGAGGTATGACGCACTGTGCGCTGCAGGGAGAAAGAAGGCATTCGTTTCTCCGAGGACGATCCCACTGCCGTCCATGGCAATGTCGGTCACCATCAGAAAGCCGATCAAACCGAGCACGAGATACGCGTGGCCTTTATGGGCCTTTCCGTGTTTAAACTCGTATCGAGCAGGCCGGGATATGGCCCGTCGCAATATGGCCGCAACACAGGCAAACAGGACAATAATCTCAAACACATCCTTAAAAAGGTTATAGAGGTCTCCCAAGGTGCCCCCCAGAAGAGGCAGAGCAAACCCGACCTGAAACCCGAGTCCGTAAAGGGTTATGGACCTGAGGGCGAGAACGACGAATCCCCAAAAGATCATGATGTGGAGGATGCCGATCCAGAGATACCGGGGTTGCCTCCATTGCAGGATACCGTAAACAATGAGATCGGAAACCCTCTGCTTCAGTGAATCGAATCGGAAGTCGGGATTTCCCGAGCTCATCAGCAGGAAGCGCCTGTAGATAATGTAGAAAAAGAGCGCAAGACCGACAACTAGAATGAACAAGGTGATGAAGAAACCTGGAATACCCAGGTAGTGCTCGATGGCGGGCTGAACGCTGTGATCCATCTTTTCCTCCTTGGCAAACAGATGTAGCGAAGACGCAATTATGAATGGCGATTCATTTAATAGCACAAGTTCTTTTGGCGGTCAAGGACTTTTGGTCTCTCCAAAAGAGTGGTGAAGATAAGGGTATTTGGTCGCTGGGAGGCATCATCACCATGTTTTTTTATTGAACCGTTCGCCATATTTAGGCTATTATTGCAGAAAAGCCCCAATCGTAAGTCCTCTCTGTGGGAGAAAGGCCGGAAAGGAAGGAAAGAGCGATAGAGAATAACGTGAAAGGTCTCAAGGTTGATACACATCGCAGAGCGCTGTCTGCCCTTCTCAAATCAAGTGCCCTTATCAACTCATCACTCCAGATATCCGATGTTCTCAATCATGCTATGAAAGCGGCCGAGGAATTCATGAATGCTGAGGCAAGTTCGGTTTTGGAGCTTGATGAGGAAAGAGGGGACATCATTTTCAGGCTGGCGCGGGGTAAGCGAGGTGGATCGGTCCAGACAAGGAGGTTGAAGCGTGGAGAGGGGATTGCCGGCTCCGTTATAGAAAGCGGTCGGCCCATGATTGTTGAAGATGTGCAACGGGAAGAAAGATTTAGCGACCGATTTGATAGGGAGACGGGCTTTAAGACACGGTCACTTATCTGCGTCCCCCTTATTATCCGAGAAAAGACGATTGGGGCCCTTCAGGTTATCAACAAGAAGAGCGGCATGCCCTTTACCGAGGAGGATGTTGAAATCTTGACAGCTCTTGCCCAGCAAATCGCTGTTGCACTCGACAACGCAAGGCTCTACCAGAGGCTGGAGGAGAACTTCAAACTTACCGCTGAGGAACTTAAGATTACCCAGCAAAAGCTCATCAGATCAGAGCGTTCCGCGGCCCTGGCCAATCTCGTTCAGGGGGTGGCCCACGAGGTCAGAAACCCAATCATGTCCATAGGTGGCTTTGCGTCGAGAATGAAGGCTGAATTAGCAAAGGGGCACAAGTTCCAAAAATACCTGGATATTATCCTTCAAGAGACATCGAGGCTCGAGAAGCTCGTTCAAGATGTAAAAGAGCTCACAGAAATGCATACCGCCAATCTCCAACCGGCGGACATGAACGCCGTGTTATCTCAGGTCATAGAGGGGTTCTCTTCAACCTTTTCCCAAAGATCCATTCACCTCGAAACAGATATTGATGAGCATCTGCCTGCCATCTGTTTGGATAAGGCACAGGTAGCGAGGGCATTAGAGAATATCGTACAGAACAGTATAGAAGCTATGCCTTCGGGAGGGACGCTCAAGGTAAGAGCTAGTGGAGTTGACTCTCGCATTCGAATTGTGGTGGAGGATTCCGGTGTCGGCATACAGGAGAATGAGATTGATTCCATCCTTGATCCCTTTGTCACCTCAAAAACGACGGGGGCCGGACTTGGTTTGACGATGGTTTACCAGATTGTGATGAATCACCAAGGTGAAATCGATATCAAGAGCAGGGGCGGTATGGGAACGGTAGTAAAACTTGACTTGCCTTTAAATCTTCAATTTCAAATGGAGGGTTGAGAAATGAAAGGGAGCAGGGGCTTACTGTACGTGGCTGTTGCCCTTATTGTTGCCGGTATCTTGTTTTTCTTCTTCAGTTATCATGGCGGCAAGAAAGGTGTGAAGCAACCTGCCGTCCTGAATTTGGAGCAGCGGGAAGCCCCTGACCTTGCGGAAAGAGCCAAGGAGGCGGGAGAAGAGGCAGCTGCCAAGAAGGAAGTGAAAGATATTGCACGAGAGGGAGCGGTTGAGGTGCCGACTGGGGAGGTTGAAAGTGAATGCGAGAGGATGGAAAAAGAAGTCAAGGAGTTTTTTGCCTATCTCGATGGCAAGGATTATGTCAAAGAACTGAAGATAGGTGAAGACATGTTTACTCACTTCAAAAAGGTGGTTCACGTATTATCGGAAAACCCTCCCACCCCGGCAGGAGAAGGCCTAAAACAGGATACAATGATCAGAAACATTTACCATTTCTATCGGGTTTTGGGTTTTCGGGATCTCACGCTGATCATACGGATTTTGAAGAATGAAGCAGACACGCTGGAGCTTAATCTCGTATCATTATATCAGTGGCTCATGTCAGCCGAGAAGTGTGACCAAAAGGACGGGCTGCCGCCATCCTTGGATACCGTTTACCGCTATGCCGGTTTTTTAGTGAATTCCATCGGCGGGAGGTCCTACCTGTTTCGAAGGGAAACAAGATTGCGGCTTCTCGTCAATTATTACTGTCTCCTCATTATCCATGAGGCTGACAAAAGAAAGATGAATAGTTTCGGCATTGACATCACGCCCTTCCTGGAGCCCTTGGCTGAGGAGATTGAGCACTATCAATTTCTCTACTACCGGAAGGAGTACGCAGGCAAGTTAGTTGATCTCAAGAATTACTACCTTAAGAGGCGGAGGGCGTCCTGAGGAATTTCATGCAGTATCGAGGTATGAAAGGGTTGATTCCCAGAAAGCTATGTCGTTTCGCAGCCGCTTATAAAACCTGGTATTGGTGACAGCAATGCCGCCTATTTCGGCCAAAGCCAGGATGAATTCTATCTCTTCATCGTCATATTCCCTTTCCTGGGCAGAATAGAGCCTTATCTCCCCAATAACACAATCCTTCACCCTGATGGGAACGGCCAAGATGGAAACAATACCCTCTCTTTCTGCCTCCTTTTGATACTGTATATTTTCGTCGGCGCCCGCATCGCTTATGAAAACGGTTGCTCCCTTTAACACCTCCGGCATGCTCTTATGGGCCTCAAGGGGACCCTTTTGAAGGTATGTGTTGCTCAAACCCCTCGACGCAACCATGTCCAGTTTGCCGGTTGTTTCGTCAAGGAGGTATATGCAGCATCCCTTTATATGCATAATCTGCCCGATCTTTTCCGTCATTGAATCTAAGACCTGGGCTGAGTTCAGATCGGAGAGGAGATCTCGAGAAACCTCATGTAAGATCCTGAAGAATTCGGTAGATCTCTTGGAATCGGAAAATTCCTGCGAAGCAGCCCTGACCCCGTAATAACTCATTCTCTCCTGGCGAGCGGGCTCCAGACCGCCTTTCTTGAAAAGGGTTGAAAGCTTTTCCCTCTCTTTTTCGAACATCCGTGCGTTTATTATGGCAAGTCCGGCCATTTCCCCCAAGGCGGACACGAATTCGATTTCTTCTTCGGTAAAGGATCTCGGAGAAGAGGTATAGAGTCTGAGCATCCCGATGACCTTGCCGTGAATCTGGACTGGCACGCTCAATATTGAGGCAATCCCTTCCTCCACCTTTTCCTTTGGATACTGGATCCGAGGATCATTCTGTGCGTCCATAATCAGGACAGGTCTTCCCTCCAACACATCAGGTATGCTCTTATCTACTTGAGGCATTCCTTTTTCCAGATACCGTTTACTCAAGAGATGAGAAGCAACGAGTTCCAGATCATTTGTCTTTTCATTGATCAGTCTGAGGCTGGCGGCCTTTATTTTCAGTGCAGGAACGATTCTGTCGACAATCAGACCGAGTACCTCCTTTGAATCAAGCACCGAGAGAATCGCCCTCGAAACCTCGTGAAAGACCCTGAAATATGAAATTTGCTTCTGTTCCACGTATCCTCGTGATAAATTACCTATGTTAAGAATATATCGTAAGAATTACTGAGGGTCAAGGGAATAGGGCGTTAGTTGTACAAATGGTATTGAATAAAAGCGAGATATCTATTACTCTAAAGTATACAGGTCTCGGGGGTTTGGGGGAACGGAAATGAGCCGAACATTGAAGGATGCTTATTTCGCGGAGCACAAAACAGTTTGCATTGAAACAAGCACCTGCCATGAAATCCTTTCTTTCGTTCCGAGGCTCACGGGCTGGTTTTTTCAGTGACTTGTCTACGGGGGAGTCCCGCCCGCCTCGCCTGAGCGGCTCGCGATGGCGGGCAGGCTTGCCCCCTCCGCATTCTCCTTCGGCGGAGCTGCGGTTTCCCCCATACCCAAGTCGCGAAAAGAACGGCGCCCTCCGACTCGGCCGCCTTCGACAAGCTCAGGCCCCGAGCTAGCCGAGGGGAGCTCGTCGCGGGCCGCCAGTCTCTTCAGAAACGATTTCATGGCCTTACCAGTCAGGAGAATTCTCAGTGGGTGCAGACAATCAAATGCTCCCCGAATTAACCTGCGCAAGGAGGATGTGAAATAGTCATGAAGAAATCCCTTGTAGTGCTTTTTATATTGTTGATGGCGTCCGGTATTGTGGTCGTTGCGGACCTTTCATGCAATGAGCCTGAACTTGTTAGAAAGGTTGAAGATTTTTCTTCATATGAGGAAGGCGCCTTTCCCGAGGGCTGGAAGTCCCGGGGCGGAGAGGGCAAGGAAGTTTACCGCGTGAGATGCGACCACGAACCTTATCTCGAGGCAAATGCAAAAAACTCAGCCGTTACCATAGCCAAAAAGTTCGAGTATGATCTTACGGAATACCCTTGTCTTAGCTGGCAGTGGCGGGTGATTGAGCTTCCTAAGGGTGCGGATGAGCGCTATGAGAAGACCGGAGACAGCGCTGCTGCCATTTACGTAATTTTCGAGGGACGTTTCAGGCCTAAGAGTATAAAGTATGTCTGGAGCGCATGTCTACCGAGGGGAAGGACAACAGAAAGCCCATACAACAGCAAGACCAAGATCGTGGTAATGCGAAACCAGTCTTCGCGCATGGGTGAATGGGTATCTGAAAGGGTTAACGTTTATGCCGATTACCAGAGGCTTTTCGGTGGCGAACGAGAATCGGTGCAGGCCATTGGCCTCATGTCCGATTCGGACAATACACAGTCGACGGCAGTAGCCCACTATAAAGCCATAATGATCAGCAAGGAGTAGGTTGAGATCTTTGAAGCGGAGAAATACCTATTACAAGAGATGGGAGAAGCGGTGAACAACATAGATAACAAGGACAGAGTGATCCAGATAATCACTATCCTGGAAGAGGAGTACCCTGATGCCAGAACAGCTCTTTCGTTTGATACCCCGCTCGAGCTCTTGGTCTCGACGGTTCTTTCGGCCCAATGTACCGATGAAAGGGTAAACAAGGTAACCCGGGAGCTGTTCAAAAAGTATCGGTCTGCAAAAGACTATGCCCGGGTCGATTTACCCGAGCTGGAAGATGATATTAGGCCTACCGGATTCTTTCGCAATAAGGCCAAATCCATCAAGGCCTTCTGCGCCGTTTTAGACGAGCAGTATAACGGTGAAGTGCCTGCCAGCCTTGAAGAACTGGTATCTCTACCCGGCATCGGCAGGAAGACCGCCAATCTTGTCTTGAGTGAAGTGTTTGATATCCCGGGGATCGTGGTGGACACCCATGTCTTGAGGTTGAGCAAGCTCATCGGGCTCACGAAGAATAGTGATGCGACCAAGGTAGAATTTGACCTTATGGAGTTCATTCCCAAAGAAAAATGGCGCCTGTTTTCAAACCTCCTTATTCTCCATGGGAGGGCCGTTTGCATTGCCAGAAGGCCAAGACATCAGGCATGCCAGATCGTTAATCTGTGCGACGCTGGGGTCGGGTGGAAAAATGAAAATCCTGCGTAACCTGCAGGTCGGGAGTTACGAATGATCCAATGGAACACCTTGCTTATAGCATTCCTTTCTGTCTTCTTCTTTCGATTTCTCTTCCAACTTGCTCTCAGTCTCATGAATATCTCTTACTTGCGCCGACATGGAGACAAGGTTCCACGCGTTTTCCAGGGAGTGGTAGATAAGCAGAAGTTCTCCACAATGGCATCGTATACGGCGGATTCCACCAGGTTCGGTATTATCGCCAGGATATTTGACCAGGCGCTGTTGCTGGTTATTCTCCTGACCGGATTCTTACCCTGGCTGATTGAAAGAATCACCGGCTGGCACGGTGGTTTCATAGGAGGAGGGCTGCTCTTTTTTGTCGTTCTCGCGTTGATATCTCAGTTATTCGACGTTCCGTTCGATCTTTACAGTACCTTTGTAATTGAAGACAGGTATGGTTTTAACACGAGAACAATCAGGCTGTGGTTTATGGATTGGGTTAAGGGTTGGGCAATATCGGGTGTTCTGGGTGTGATTCTCATCTCTCTCCTTTTGACATTACTCCATTATTTCAGGCACACCTGGTGGATCTTGGCATGGGTCGTCATCTGTCTGTTCGAGCTGGTCATCATGTGGCTCTATCCGGTTCTGATTGCACCGCTGTTTAATAAGTTCGAACCCATCGCCGATAAAGAATTGGAACAGAAGATCGCTACCCTCATGACCAAGGCAGGACTTGCGGTGAAGGGAGTGTTCCAAATGGATGCCGTAAAGAGGAGCAAACATACCAATGCCTACTTCACGGGTATCGGAAAAACCAAGAGGATTGTGCTCTTTGATACGCTTCTGAATTCGCATCCCGTTGACGAAATCCTCTCGGTCCTTGCCCATGAGGCAGGTCACTGGACCAAAAGGCATATTATCAAGCAACTGGTTCTAATGGAGGCGCTCTCCTTGGTCGGGTTGTTTATTATGTCGAAGCTGCTTACCTGGCAGTTCATGTACCATACGTTCGGTTTTCAGGAACCGGTTGCCTATGCCGGGCTTCTGTTGGTGCCCGTGCTCCTGAGTCCCCCCGGCTATTTCTTGAGACCTTTGGGGTCCTCTCTCTCCAGAAGGTATGAAAAACAGGCCGATGATGTGGCCGTTCAGCTGATGGGAACGGCCGAACCCATGAAGAATACCATGATACGGCTCAGTTCCGAAAATCTGGCCAATCTCGTGCCTCACCCCTTCTTTTCCTGGTTCAACTATTCACATCCGGCTCCTGTTGCAAGAATAGAACGGCTTGAAAAGATGGAGAGGATTTGACTCCCGGGACATAAGACTAGCAAACAGTCATCATAGTTTGATCCGTCAGCGTCAGCCGTTCAAGCCCGGAAGGAGTCACGAGATAGTCGTCCTCCAACCCAACCACCCCCTGCCCGGGAAAGATAAATTTTGGCTCCAGGGCAATAACCATTCCCTCCTTCAGCGTTTCCGAAAAATCCGGCGTTATGATTGGATATTCATCTATTTCTAGGCCGAGCCCGCGGCCGATGAACTTCACCTTTCCTTCACCATGGCCCATGAAGAAGTCTTCATACCTTGCTCTCGTGGCCTCCGCTTCAGCCATGTGATAGAGATCGGCACAGGAGATGCCGGGCTTTCCTTCCCTGACCAACAGGTCATGAATTCTTCTGGAGCACTCATGGGCCTTTTCCAGATGTTCTGGAAGGGATCCGATCACAAAGGTTCGAAACTGATCGCTCACATAGCCGTTTACCCCGACGCCATAGTCAATACCAATCGGCTCATTTCTCCTTATTCGACGGAACCCGGCACCTTGAGCCATCGCCGGCGTATTACCCGAGCCCCCGTGAGGTGTATCACAAAATGAAACGACGGCCCCGCTCTCGCCGGCCAAAACATGGGCATAGGTCATTTCCTGGTTCCATCCGCGCATCCGGAGAATTCCCATATGACCTTCTCGACGGGCTATAAGGGCCAGATGTCCATCAACCTCAAGCTCCGTCATTCCCTCACGAATCACCCCCCTGATCTCCTTCAGGCCCTTATCCAGAATCGCGGTCGCCTTCTTTATCTGCTCAACCTCGTACGGAGACTTGATCATTCGCAGGCGCCGGATCTGTGGTGAAATGTCCATCCACCGTGAGTCGGGAAAGCAACGCTGATACCAGAGGTATTGATTCGTGGGCAGGACATCCATCTCAAGACCGAGCGTTCCCATCTCAGTGCAACCGTACTCCCGCAGAATAGGCACGATTCCATTGCCTGTCCCGACAGGGACAACTGCCTTCAGCGGGGATTCTTCCTTTGCCCTGTGAAAGCTCTTTATTGCCACGAGAACCGGATTTCCCTTCCGCGGAATGAACAGAACCGATCTCTGCAGAGTTCCCGAGAAGTAATAAATATCAACATTTTGCAGGATAAAGGCCCCATCCAGGTCTTCCCGGTCAAGAATCGACTGGAAAGCCCGTATACGGCCTTGGACCTCATCTTTAGGTACCTTCTCCATGCCCTTTCCTTTGAACGAGCGATTTTTTTTAACTTGATAATTCCCTGCAGCTTGTCGAAGCGAAGAAACTTGTCCGCCTGAACCATGGCGGACTAGTCCGCCGGAATCATTGCGGAGATCCCGTCAAATCGGGGCTGCAGGGTTACAACATAGTTCCTCCCCCTTGATGGGGGAGGTTAGGTGGGGGTGATAAAATGTTTGGTCACCCTCCCCTTTATCCCCTCCCATTAAGGGAGGGGACTTTGACATTGGATACCCTGCAGCTTGCTGCAGGGTGGTTCATTT
>DATKZQ010000166.1:0-22926 GCA_035527895.1 Desulfatiglandales bacterium | reverse complement strand
CATGCTCCACCGCTTGTGCGGGCCCCCGTCAATTCCTTTGAGTTTTAGCCTTGCGACCGTACTCCCCAGGCGGGGAACTTAATGCGTTAGCTTCGGCACAGCAGGGATCAATACCCGCTACACCTAGTTCCCATCGTTTACCGCGTGGACTACCAGGGTATCTAATCCTGTTTGCTCCCCACGCTTTCGCGTCTCAGCGTCAGTATCGATCCAGAAAGTCGCCTTCGCCACGGGTGTTCCTCCCAATATCTACGAATTTCACCTCTACACTGGGAATTCCACTTTCCTCTCTCGTACTCAAGTTGGGCAGTTTCAGACGTACTTCTCCCGTTGAGCAGAAGGATTTCACATCTGACTAACCTAACCGCCTACACGCTCTTTACGCCCAATAAATCCGAATAACGCTAGCACCCTCCGTATTACCGCGGCTGCTGGCACGGAGTTAGCCGGTGCTTCCTCTAGTGGTACCTTCAAATCCTGCCGCTATTAACGGCGTGATGTTATTCCCACTCGACAGAGCTTTACGACCCGAAGGCCTTCTTCACCCACGCGGCGTCGCTGCGTCAGGGTTTCCCCCATTGCGCAAGATTCCTCACTGCTGCCTCCCGTAGGAGTCTGGACCGTGTCTCAGTTCCAGTGTGGCTGGTTGTCTTCTCAGACCAGCTAACCATCGTAGCCTTGGTAGGCCATTACCCTACCAACAAGCTAATGGTACGCGAGCCCCTCCCTAAACGCCAACTTTCACGAAGAGGTCAGCTTTCATCCCGAGAACCGGGGTTCTCGTGACGGTATCCGGTATTAGGCCACCTTTCGGTGGATTATCCCGGGTTTAAGGGTAGGTTACCCACGCGTTACTCACCCGTGCGCCACTTTACTCTCCCGAGCAAGCTCGAGATTTCTCGTTCGACTTGCATGTGTTAGGCGCGCCGCCAGCGTTCATTCTGAGCCAGGATCAAACTCTCAAATTAAACGCGATATTACTCTAA
This sequence comes from Desulfatiglandales bacterium, assembly GCA_035527895.1. Lineage (GTDB taxonomy): Bacteria > Desulfobacterota > DSM-4660 > Desulfatiglandales > B25-G16 > JADFWK01. The sequence goes on along the minus strand of DATKZQ010000166.1, from coordinate 21,940 downwards.
ACGAATAATCGGACGTAGGACCCATAACCGGTTTTCACTATTTAGTTTTCAAAGAACGGACAATGTTGTATAGTATTCTTCTTATTTATCTCTGTCAAGCATTTTATGCTAAGATTTTTTAAACTGCCAAATAAATGTTAAGCACTACTTTACCCTAGTCAAGCACTTAATTCCACTTTTTTCTCAATTCTCATACAATTTTTTGGAGCCATTTTCTGGCAAAATCCCTGACGGCGCGTATGGCACGCTCGCCCTTTCCCCTGCGCATATAGTCTCTTTTTTCCTCATCGCTAATAGACTCCGGGTAATAGCGCATTTTGAGTTTAGTTACCGCGTTAAAGTCATCCTTCATAAACCTTTTATATATTAATGTAAAGGGGTAAATGCAAAATTCTCTTGCCGTGATAGCTGCAGCCCAGTCTACTATGTAGGGACTGCCGTGCTCATCGATCATAACATTTGCGGACCTTTTTAGGTCGCAGTGGGCTACACCACGGTCATGACACTCATGTATGAGCCCGGAAAGGTGCTCAAAGAATGTCACATCGGGGTTTTCTCCTGCTGAAAGATGCTCTAAATTCTTGCCTTCGATCTGAGAAAAAACCAATGCCAGACCATCTATTTTTCGGTATAGAATGGGAATTCCTTTAATTCCTTTCAATCTCTCATATACGCAGCTTTCCCGCCACAGTAGGAACCGCCCGATGGTATTTCGATATGCAAAACTGTTGACACTGAAATCTTTCACAACCCCACGAACGCCGTCTTCCTCAACCAAACGAATAATCGGTCTCGTATTGGTTGGCTTGCGCATGACACCGATCTGCTTTTCTGCCAGGTTTTTTATGGTCAGTGATTGAAACATCGAAATAATACCTGCTGCTCTAACATATATGCTGGCGTTATCCTTTCTTTTCAGGGTGGCCTATTGTAAATCAAAACCACGATAATAATCAAGGATCGACAATGGCATGGTAGCGTATCATAATGTGTGTCAGCTTTCCCCTGCTGGGTACTTTCCCCCAACAGCGTCCATGAATATGGGCACGCATAAAATACTCCCAAGAGACCGGCTTTCTTTTGAGCGTGGTACCCGATTGAAATGTCATTTTGAATGTGAGACAAAGAGAGTTTTTTCTTGACAAAGGGCTCTCCTTCCATTAGATAGAGCATGCTTTCTCTCGGTAACCCTGACTAGGTATCTTTAAAATAATCTCTATCTTTGCTCAGGAGTTTGTTCGTATGGTACTATCCCTGTATAAGCCACCTTTGACACGGCATCCGTGTCTCATATTGTTGGATCTTCATATGCTTTTGTTTCGTACGAACTAATGAATCAAGACCGAGAGAGCAGAGAAAATCAATTTTGCATTTTCGAGCAGTGATACGCGTAACCAAGGCTGATCCCATCAGTTAAACCAATTCACTATGTGTCAGATATTCAAAAAGGAGGTAAGAAGTGGCCTTTGAGATCCCCAAACAGCACTATTCTGGAGAAATAGGAGAAACCACGTTAGGAACAGGAAGTGGCGCCGTCAAACTAGGAGGAGAAACCTCTTACCCGTTTCATCTCTTTGAAGGAGATATACCGAATCCCTCCAAGATTGCCATGGAGGTTTGGGATTATGACCCCTCAAAAGAGTGGCCGGCAGCGGCAGTTGAACCGTTTAAGGACGTTATTTCCTCACCTGACGCATGGGCCAAGAAGTGTGTTGACGAGTATGGAGCAGACATGATTGTCCTCCAGTTGAAGAGCACCGATCCTAATGGGATGGACCGGAGCGCAGATGAGGCCGTAAAAGTGACGAAAAAAGTTTTGGATTCTATTAAGGTGCCGCTTGTCGTGTGGGGCACGGCAAATAATCAGAAAGATGAAGAGGTGTTGAAAAAGATAGCGGAGGCCTGCGAGGGAAGAAACATTGCCCTTGCACCGGTTGAGGAGGCAAATCACAAAGGAGTGGGTGCCAGTGCTCTTGGTTATAAGCATACTGTTGTGGCCTCTACCCCTATCGACGTTAATCTGGCAAAGCAACTGAACGTGTTGTTAGAAAACCTGGGCGTGAAGCGCGACAATATCGTGATAGATCCCACGACGGGTGGACTCGGGTACGGCCTAGAATACTCCTATTCTGTAATGGAACGTATACGAATGGCCGCATTAACCCAAGAAGATGACAAGCTGCAGATTCCCATGATTTCGAACATTGGAAACGAGATCTGGAAATGCAAGGAGGCGGGCCAGCCTATAGAGGAGGCACCTATCCTTGGTGACCCCGAAAGAAGGGGCATTTTGATGGAGACCGTTGCAGCAGTGAGTTATCTAATGGCCGGCTCCGATGTGGTCATCCTCAGGCATCCCGAGAGTGTCAGGCTTACCCGATCGTTCATCGAGTTGATGCTCAACGGTGGGATGGCCACTGATGTGCCGGAGATTTCAAAGGCACTGAAACTCCAAGAGATAGACCTCGTGTCATTGTCGCCCCAACCGGATCTGACCATTGCTGAAGAAAAGGCCCCGGCAAAAAAAGCGGAGGCCGCAAAACCGGAAAAGAAGGAGGCACCACCCAAGCCTGAGGCAAAGGAGGAAAAACCGAAACCAGCTCCCGAGCCGAAAGAAAAGGTCGTGGAATTAAAGCCCAAAGCAGAGGAGAAGGCAAAGGCCGAGGCAAAGGCCGAGGCGGAGGCCAAGGCGAAAGCGGAGGAAGAGGTCGAGGCGAAGTTAAAGGCTGAGCAGGAAGCAAAGGCGGAGCCCAAGGCTGAGGCGGAGGAAAAGGCGAAGGCGGAGGCAGAGCAGAAGGCTCGGGCCGAGGCAAAGACAAAGGAAAAAGAGGACTTACAAGCCCTGAGACAGAAACGAGCATTGGAGAGGGAAGAGCTGGAAGCAAAGCGGAAGGACATTGAGGGCAAGGAAATCCCGAAGACACCGGCGGCCGAGCAGCCCTCTCTCGTTGATACACTCATTCAGAATCTTGACCGTATACACAGACGTGTATAGGGGGGTGTAAACAGATAAAGGAGGAGGAACCTCATAATGACTACAGAAGAAGGCAAAGATAAAACGGCCGGAGCCAAGGAAAACGTCGTAAAGATGGTAAGGCCGGAAGACTTAACCATTGACCCGGCGAGCATGCAGATGATCGAGAGGTCGAGGGAGCTGGAGATTGAGACAATCTTCGACCGGGCCCAGACCATGAAACCCTGTAACATCGGCGCCCAGGGAACCTGTTGCAAGAATTGTTCTCAGGGCCCTTGCAGGCTTCCCTTGCCAAAGAGTGGTATCGAGGGAGAAGACACACGAAAGGGCTTGTGCGGGGCAACGCCCGAGACCATAGCAGCACGGAATTTCGCCCGGATGGTGGCGGCCGGTGCAGCAGCCCACTCCGATCACGGCAGGGGTATTGCAGAGACATTCTTGGCCGCTGCACGGAAAGAGACCGAGGATTATGCGATAAAGGACACGAAGAAACTCTTAGAGATCGCCCCTGATTTCGATGTGGATATCACCGTAGAGGGCGAAAACGGGGAAACCCTTGCCCGAGATATGGATGAGATCGCGGTGGAGGTAGGTGAAAAGGCCCTCGCACAGTGGGGGCAGCAGACCGGAGAAGTCTGCACCGTCAAAAGGGCCCCAAAGCCCCGTTACGAATTGTGGAAAAAACTCGGGGTAGTTCCGAGGGGGATCGACCGGGAGATCGTGGAGATCATGCATCGTACCCATATCGGTGTGGACCAGGACTATGAAAACATCGTTATGCAGTGCAGCCGCGCCGCTATTGCAGACGGATGGGGCGGGTCAATGATCGCCACCGATCTACAGGATATCTTGTTCGGTACACCCTATCCCGTCAAGAGCACCGCCAACCTGGGCGTGCTTAAGAAGGACATGGTCAACATTATTATCCATGGCCATGAGCCGCTCCTCTCCGAGATGATTGTTATTGCCTCGGAACTGCCTGAGATGCAGGAGCTGGCCAAAAAGGTGGGCGCAAACGGGATTCAGCTATCCGGTATCTGTTGCACTGCCAATGAGATTCTCATGCGGCACGGCGTACCCTTGGCGGGCAATTTCCTGCAGCAGGAACTGGCGATTATCACCGGGGCGGTGGACGCCATGGTAGTGGACGTGCAGTGCATCATGGAAAACGTGGCAAACGTGGCCCAGTGTTTTCATACCAAGGTCATCACCACCAACCCAAGGGCGAAGATTGCATCGGGAAATACCATACACATAGAATTCGACGAGCATACCGCCTTTGAGGACGCTAAGACAATCGTAAAAACCGCAATCGAGAATTTCCCCAAGAGGGAAAAAGAGGTCATGATTCCCGATTATTCCTCAAACCTGGTCGCCGGCTTCAGCTACGAATCGATCAATTATCACCTGGGAGGGACTTTTCGGGGATCGTATACTCCCCTTAATGATAATATCATCAACGGCCGCATACGAGGTATAGCCGGAGTTGTAGGGTGAAACAACGCACGTACCTCTCTGGATGAGGGGCACATCACCGTTGTCAAGGAATTGCTCAAGAACGATGTCATCGTCCTCACCACCGGATGCAACGCCATCGCCTGTGCCAAGGCCGGTCTTTTGACCCCTGAATCGGCAAAGGTTTACTGCGGGCCCGGTTTGGCAGAGGTTTGCGAAGCCGTGGGCATCCCGCCAGTGCTGCACATGGGCTCCTGTGTTGATAACAGCAGGATCCTCATGGCGGCAACCGAGGTGGTTAAGGCCGGAGGGCTTGGAAATGACATCAGCGACCTGCCTGCAGCCGGTTCCGCGCCCGAGTGGATGAGTGAAAAGGCAATAAGCATCGGCCACTACTTCGTGACCGCTGGTGTATATACGGTTTTCGGCGTAACCATGCCGGTGAGCGGAGCGCCAGTCTTTGAGAATTATCTATATAAGGAACTAGAGGATATTTACGGCGGGATGTGGGATTTGGAAGTCGATCCGATCAAACATGCTCAGAAGATGATCGCGCACATCGATAAAAAGCGCAAGGCCCTGGGCATCGATAAGGCCCGAGAGAGGGTCCTCTTTGATATGGCCGCCCGCCGAGACCTCGAAGCGGCCTAATGGAATCATGAACTTTCTGGAGAATACACCTCTTAAGAAGGGAGAAGCATAGGTTATGTCCAAACTAGTAGCGTTTGCAGCAATTCAGGGCGCTTACAACATCGTCTCTAAGGTTGAAGGGAGTTATAAGCGGGCCCTGGAGACTTCCGGTGGTAGCCAGAAACTGGAATTCCCGAATACCGCGTATTACTTGCCCATTATTTACTCTCTTACGGGCATCAAGGTAACTGACTTGGATTCGGCGAAAAAACCGCTGGAATTCGCCCGCAAGCTCTTGCCGCCCCACATCAAGAAAGATTATCATCTGCCCTATCTTGGGCCCTTACTGGATGCAGGGATGGCAGCACTGTTTGCAGAGGAGATCGCAGAGGCCATCCGCTATGTCGAAGATCCGGATTTTTATCAGCCCAGTGTCGAAGATCCGGATATAGAAAACGGGAAGATCTGGCTCGGGGCGGCAGATGATGCCATCATGAGAAAACGGGGTGTCGAGTTTGTGGACGGCACTGCGCCGGGATTTGCGGCGATTGTCGGTGCGGCCCCTGATTCCCAGACCGCCAAGAAGATTGCCGAAGAGTATCAGCTGAAAACCATCTATGTGTTCATGGCTGCCAATCAGAACGGGACCACCTTTGCCGAGCAGCTCATCGAGGAGAAGGTCCAGATCGGGTGGAACACCCGGCTTGTCCCCTTTGGACCGGATATCTCTGCGGCTGTGTTCGCCCTCGGTTTTGCAAACAGGGCAGGCATGTCCTTTGGTGGTATCGAACCGGGTGATTTTAAAAAACAGCTCGCGTACCAGAAAAACCGCATCTTTGCCTTTGTAAACGCCCTCGGCGATGTGAATGCGGAATGGGCGGCCAACGCCGCCGGCGCCATCAACTGGGGTTTCCCCACCCTTGCTGACACCGACATCCCGGAGGTCCTGCCCACCGGCGTTTGCACCTATGAACACGTAGTCTCCGAAGTCCCTCATGACGAACTCACGGCAAGATCCATCGAGGTCCGGGGCCTCAAGGTGACCATCGCCAAGGTGGACATCCCCCTGGCCTACGGCCCGGCCTTTGAAGGTGAGAGGGTCCGGAAGGATGATCTGTTCCTCGAGATGGGCGGCGGCAAGACCCAGTGCACCGAGCTATGCAAGATGGCCGATATGAACGAGATCGAAGACGGCGCCGTGAAAATCGTCGGGCCGGACATAAAGGATGCGAAAAAGGGCGATACCTTGCCCCTCGGCATCTACGTGCAGGTTGCGGGTCGACAGATGCAGACCGATTTCGAACCTATCCTGGAACGGCAAATCCATCACCTCATTAACTATGCCCAGGGCATCATGCACATCGGGCAACGGGACATTTCCTGGATCAGGGTTGGCGATCAGGCCGTTGACAAGGGATTCACCCTGAAGGATATCGGGGTGATCCTCCATGCCAAGCTCCATCAGGACTTCGGAAGCATCCTGGATAAGATTCAAGTGACGCTTTACACTAAGAAGGAGGACGTAGACAAGCTCACCAAACGGGCCAGAAAAGAGTATAATATGAGAGACGATCGGGTCGAGAAGATGACCGATGAGAGCGTGGATATCTTTTATTCATGTACCCTGTGCCAGTCCTTTGCCCCAAACCATGTCTGTATGGTGAGCCCCGAACGGACCGGTCTGTGCGGTGCGTACAACTGGATGGATTGCAAGGCCTCTTTCGAGATCAATCCCACCGGCCCGAATCAGCCGGTACAAATAGGAGAGTGCCTTGACCCCAAGCTGGGTCAGTGGAAGGGGGTCAACGATTTCATATACAAGGCCTCCAGGCAGGGAATAGACCACTACAATTTCTACAGCGTGGTCATCGATCCCATGACCACGTGCGGATGCTGCGAGTGCATTGCCGCGGTGATACCGGGATGTAACGGGGTAATGACCGTTCACCGTGATTACGTGGGAGAAACCCCGTGCGGGATGAAGTTTACGACCCTGGCCGGTGTGATGGGCGGAGGCCAGTCCTCTCCCGGCTTTGTGGGTCATTCCAAGTACAATATTACCCAGCGGAAGTTTATTGTTGGCGATGGCGGCCTCCTGCGGATGGTTTGGATGCCCAAATCCTTGAAGGAAGAGATCAGGGAACGGCTGGTCAAACGGGGAGAAGAGCTGGGCGTGCCGGATTTGGTCGACCGGATCGCAGATGAGACGGTGGGAATCACAGAGGAAGAAATCCTTCCTTTCCTCAAGGAAAAGGATCATCCCGCCCTGAAGATGGAGCCCATTGTCGGTTAGCTGAAACGAGAAGGCTTCAACAGGGCTAAGGGCTACATAGATTCATTCTGCCGGTATAAGTATTAACCTCTTCTGGTCAGGAGTATGCTATGGGATTAACTGGAATTCAGATCTTTAAATTGTTGCCAAAAACGAACTGCAAGGAGTGTGGGTATCCAACGTGCCTGGCCTTTGCCATGAATCTCGCCTCGGGAAAGGCCGAATTGGCTTCCTGCCCCTATGTCTCCGATGAGGCCAAAGAGCAGCTGGCCGAGGCCTCTGCTCCTCCTATCAGGCCCGTTTCCATCGGTGCCGGTGTAAGGGCCTTTAAGATCGGCGGTGAAACGGTCATGTTCAGGCATGAAAAGACCTTCTACAATCCTACCGGAATAGCCGCTATGGTCAGTTCCGATATGGACGTGAAGGCCCTCGATAAGAAACTAAAGGAATGGAATGCGCTTCAGTACGAACGGGTGGGGCTTAACCTGAGGCCCGAGCTGGTTGCCCTCAAAGACGCAAATGGGGACAGCTCTGCCTTTGCCGCCGCCGCAAAAAAGATTGCTACGGAGAGCGAATTCGGCCTGATCCTGATGACCGATAATATCGACGCCATGAAGGCGGCCGTTGGGGATACCGGTTTTAAGAAACCCCTGCTCTATGCTGCCACCCAGGAAAACGCCGACGACATGGGGAATCTGGCCAAAGAAAAGGGGTTGCCTCTGGCTGTCAAGGCCAACACGGTTGAGGATCTCATACCCCTGAGCGACAAGCTAACGGGCATGGGGCTCAAGGACCTCGTACTGGATTCGGGATCGCGGGAGCCCAAACGGGTTTTTGAGGATCAGATGGTTATTCGCAGGGCGCCACTGAGGGCAGGGAATCGTTCATTGGGTTTTCCCACCATTACCTTCCCTTGCGAGATGGCGAGCAATCTCGATACTGAAACCGTGATTGCCTCCATGTTAATCGCCAAGTATGCCGGGATTGTGGTTTTGTCTGATTTCAGAGGAGATAGTCTATTCCCGCTCTTGCTTGAAAGGCTGAACATCTTCACAGACCCACAGCGCCCGATGACGGTTACCCAGGGAATCTATGAGATCGGAGAACCCGGTAAGGATTCACCGGTATTGATCACCACCAATTTTTCCCTCACCTACTTTATTGTCAGCGGCGAAATCGAGGGAAGCAGGGTTCCGAGCTGGCTGCTCATTATGGACACTGAAGGCCTCTCGGTGATGACCGCCTGGGCCGCAGGGAAGTTCGCCGGTGATGCGGTAGGAATGTTCGTCAAAAAGTGCGGCATCGCAGATAAGATTGCCCATAAGAAGGTCATAATCCCCGGCTACGCCGCATCAATCAGTGGAGAAATGGAAGAGGAGCTGCCGGGGTGGGAAGTGATCATCGGTCCGAGGGATGCTTCCCTGATACCCAAGTTTTTAAAAGAGATGGCACCTTAGACTCAGAAAGGAGTTGGCCTATGTTTCTGATTGGAGAAAACCTCAACGTCATTAGCAGGGTTATCGGGAAGGCCTTCAAGGAGAAGGACCCGAGACCCATAGCCGAGGAGGCCAAGCGGCAGAGGGAAAAGGGCATGGACTGGATTGACATCAATTTGGGACCCGCCCGTAAGGGAGGGCCGGAATTGATGGAATTTGTGGTAAAAACGGTTCAGAATGAAATTGGAGACTCACCGCCGCTCTGTCTGGATACCTCTAACATCGAGGCCATGGAGGCGGGGCTGGCTGTCCACCAAGGCAAGGCTATTATCAATTCCATCATGTGCAGACCGGAACGATATGAACCGATGATTCCTCTGGCAGTTAAGTATAACGCCAACATGATCGCACTGATGTGGGGTCCGGAGGGGCTTCCCAGGGACGAAAACGAGCGGGCCACCCTGGCAGTGGAGCTCATTTATGCTGCCAACGAGGCCGGGGTTCCCAACGAAGATATCTTCGTGGACGGTATCGTGACACCGGTCAATATCCAACAGCCCCAGCTTATGAGCCTTATGGCGTTCCAGGAGATGTTACAGGATATGGCACCAGGGGTAAGATCGACCTGTGGGCTGTCAAACGTGTCCAATGGGCCTCCCGATCATCTCAGACCTATCCTCAACCAGACCTACATGGTGTTGCTGGAACGAAAGGGCATGTACTCGTGCATAGCCGATGCCTATGATGACACCTTGATTGCCATTGCGCGAGGCGAAAGGCCTGATATCGTTGAGATTATCCACAAGGTCATGGACGGGGAGGAGGTTGACATGGGTTCCATCCCCAAGGAGCTGCAGGATTACGTCAAGACGGCCAAAGTGATCCTGGGGCGCACCCTGTTCTCAGACTCGTGGCTGGAATTGTAAAAGCCTTTATATTGAATATTGACGATTGAAGAAACTTTGGCCGCTTAAATTGAAAATCGAAAATTGTCAATCTTCAATCGAAAATCCTCAGGGGAGGTTCTTTTTCAGGTAACCCCTCAAGCCGAGCTTCCCCTTTGAGTCTACCGTGATTGCTATTGAGCCGGTCTGGGATAGGTTGAAGACACGGACATGGCCAGGACAGGCCATATCGCCCCTCGTGATCACGTAATTGACCTCTTTCCTTTCCCCTCCCGAAGCTCGTTTACGTATCTGCACCTCTCGCTCGCGGAAGAGGAGAGACCAGCCTCGTGATGTTATGGTAATACTGCCATCTTTAGCTCCCTTAATCTGGGCTCCAGCAATCATCATCTCGAACGGGAGCGTTGATACCACCTCTCGCAGGTGAAAGGTCTTGATCATGAATTGAAGCTTGTCCGTTTGCTGCCCATAATGAAGCGGCAGCAAGAGATGATCAACCTGCCCTATCTTATTGTGCCAGAGAAAAGGGGCAACAACCCTCCGCCCAGGGTCAAATCCTCCGCTGCCAAAGGCATTGCGTGCAATCAACATCCTCTCGTGACCCGGAAACTGTATGACCGCCACATCAGCCCTTCCCGTATCCAGGATGGTCACCCTGAGGTCTTTGTTGAAACGAACCTGAAAGACCCAGTACCCCACATCCGTGCAGCACAGGATCAAGAGAACAATGAGGAGGACGCGATAGATCCTTGCCCGAAGGAGGTTTAGGCTTGTAAAAAGCAACCCGTAGAACAGGACAATCTCCATCCACGTTGGTCGAATTACCCAGACCGTGCTCCAGGGGATATCTGCCCAGAATCGAGCCAGGAAGGTGGCCACAGTGAGACCGGCTGCACCGAATGAGAGAAGTAATCCCGCCAAAGCAGACGAGAAGGGTAACACAATACAAGAAACCAGTCCGAATGGTATTCCCCACAGCCCGATTATGGGAACTACGGTCAGGTTGGCAGGAAGGGCGACGGGGGAAAAACGGTTGAAGTGATAGGCAATCAATGGGGTTGTCACAATGGCCGCTGCAACTGCTACCGCGAGCAGGCCCTTCAGGTACACGAAAACCGTATGTAAGATGCGGTGCTGTGCTAACGGCTCGGTATCCCCTCTTAGCCCTTTGATCTTGGAAAGGATGATAGGTGCCAGCCACAGGATGCCTGCCACGGCGATGAAAGAGAGTTGAAAGGAGGCGGTGAAAAGGGAATCGGCCATCAGGGTGAGGATTATGAGTGCTGCCAGGGATAGGCTGGACCAAACATCTTTCTCCCTCCCGATAATAACGGAGAACAAGAACACCAAAACCATGATCATGGCCCTTTGGGCGGAGACCTGGCCTCCGGCTATCAGGCCGTAGGTTATCACCGGAACGGTGGTTAGCAATGCCGCCAGTTTGCGGATGTCGGTCATGAGGGTCAGCCTGTATGAGAAGGACAGAAGCCTTCTGAAGGCCATATAGAAAAGCCAGGCCACCAGCCCGAGATGAAGGCCTGAAACGGCCATGATATGACCTACCCCTGCTCTGTCGAATGGCTCCCTGAGCTCGGGTGTGACGCCTTGCCTCTCGCCGAGAATAAGGGCGCTATAGATTGGGCTCACGTTGTAGGGGAGTCTTTGATACAGATAGTCCCTAAGGGGACCCCGGATCTTCTCCAATGCCCTTCCCACAAGACCGAGTTTCCCCTCGCCCATGGGAACAACATACCGTCCGTCGGAAACGGTGGCCGTGAACGAAAGGCCGCGGGCCTGCATGAAAAACCGGTAATCGAACCCCCCGGGGTTGTTGAAATTCCTGAATTCCCTGAGCTTGGCGGGAAAGCGTTTACGCTGGCCTACCTTCAGGTCTCCCCGGTATTTGTAGATCTTCACCATGATATTGATCTTAACGCTCCTGATCTCATGAGGCAGGAAGATCTTCTCTGCATGAAGATAAAGACTTGCCGTGTTGAGCCCCAGCCGAGGCGGGCTATAGATGGTGCCTTCGACCGTGATCCGTTCAGCCTTGTCAAGGCCGTGGGCCAACCGAGTAAGGGTGGGGCTGTTCATGTAGGAATTGATTCCCACCAAAGAGAATATGGCGACAAGCCACACGGTACGCGTTTTTGGAGGGATGAGGAAGGTAACGCCCAAACACAGAAGTATGACCGAGGGCAGCAGGAATACCGGTAGGCTCACCTCCTTCAGGACCCAATGCCCAATAAGGATTCCGGCAATGGTCGCACACACCGCAGGAACAAGGGGGCGAGAGAACATGGAGGTTATTCGTTACTCGTTTCTGGTTACTGGTTACTGCTCAAAAGGATGAGGTGGGGATCAGGCATTGACAGGCCGACCCCGTTTACATTGCCTAGTCATCCTAGGCGTTCTAACGTAAATCTGAACCCAGCGCCAAATCCGGTTCACTTTCCTGGATAATAATCCAGTAATACTAGATCGTTGGCAAGAAAAATAAACTCTACGCGAGCTCCCACACGCTCGCACAGGGCCACATTTGCAACCGGTGCATCTATTCGTGATTTTCTTGGCATTCATCCTGCCTATCATAGGTACGTTTCGAAATAAACTTATAATCTTATGTCCCCTATTTAAGCATCGAGCATCTACGGAACAGGGTGCTCAAGGGGGAAATTTCCTTTGAAAGATTGGGAGTGTCTTTGGAAAGGATTGCCGCATATAAAAAGCAGTTCCTTTATCCCCGAAAGTCGATTACTTTAAAGCGGTGAGGGAGTATTTCGGAAAAAACAAGCATAAATCTTATCTACTCTCAGATGAGTAATGAACATAGGTCATGAAACATGATTTTACTCAAATCCTTCGTTAAGTATTTGCTTGAGCTCATCTTTGCTCAATCCAGCTATCCCCAACTCCTCAAGTGAAATACCTTCTTTCATATAATCAGTCTGGTTTATTACCGAGCCAAACTCAATGACCGCATCTATCAGGGGAGTAGATATGTCGTATTGTTGAGCAAATTTCCTGATCGGGACTAGTCCGTAGGGGAGATCCTCGGTAATGTACCTACTTTTTACCGACTCCGGGCCTGAGATCTTGTTGACCATGCCTTCCTTATCAAAGACGGCCCTAAAGTAGGTGGACATGATTGTGCTCTTCTTCCAGAAATCCTCTTCCGGATAATCGAGCATGGTGACCCCAATAGCACCTGCCACCTGGGATACCTCTTCAAAGACCCTCTTGATTCCCCTTGATACCGATAAGGTGTTGCCGTCCCGGTACAGGTAGAAGTCCTTGCCGGCAGAATCAACCCATCCGGCGTTCATCACCGTACCTACGGGGTGCACAATGGGGTTGAGGTTGTTCAGGGTGGTGGCAAGCACATTTTCCCCCTTCACCACCGGATACATAGGCTGCACCTCTTTGATGACCCTCTCTGTGTGCCTCGCAGGCAAGGTGGCAAGCATGAGCCTCACGGCCCACACCATGATCTGTGCTGTTCCTGGCTCTACCAGTCTGCAACCCCAAGGAAGGGTGTGTGCCTCGGCGAGGGTAATGTTCTTTTTGATCCCCTGCTCCTTAAGCAAGGCGGCGAACTGGAGCGCGGAGAAGTTTGCCGACCACTTGATGATGGTCTGACCGTCTTCCAGAAAGGGGATTATCCTACGAAAGAAGCTGGCGCTGGCAAAGGCAGGCACCGCTATCATTATGTAGCTCGCCCCCTTGAGGGCCTCTTGAAAGTCTGTGGTTACTATATTGATCCCGATGGTGTGCCTCTCCCCACACGCATCAATGAGATCTATTGCCTGCCTGTCAAGGATTCTCTTGATTCCTTCCTTAAACTCAGGGGCCTCACACATTGTGACCTCATATCCCTTGAGGGACAGATCAGCGGCCATGGTGTGGGCGCCATTGCCACCACCAAGCACGGCGATTTTCTTATTTCCCATTTCTACCTCCTAGAAATATACTATATCTTCCTTCTTGTCCTTAGGAACGAAATGCAGATCAGTTAATGTAAGCGGTTAACCTTTTCCCCTCGTAGGTGTTAAGCCTCGTCGAGCGGACGGTCGGGCTCGGACCCAATCAGCTTTGCCAGAAGATGGAAGAAGATCACGGTAACGGCAAGCGGTACGGCCAATACGATCCACATGATCGGTATGTCCAGTGCCTCGCTGCTCCTATGCCAGGTGCGCATCAGGAACCTATCGCTGTGATAGAGCACCGGCCCCAAAAACAGTGCCACTCCCAGTGACCTGATCCAGGCGGCAGCGGCTATCTTCCATCTTGAGCCTGATTTCGGCGGGTGGATGAGTCGCGGGTCGGAGTCGGCCCTGAAGGCGGCCGTCGCCCCCAGAAGCCCACCCCAGACCATGCAGTAACGGGCTGCTTCTTCTGTCCATACCGGAACAGATTGGAAAAGGTAACGGGCCACCACCTGAAACAGAACCAGGACGAGCATGACCGCGAAAAAGCAGACCGCGCTTAACCGGCAGAACCGGTCCAAGATATAGCTGGCTCTGGTGATGGCCCTTTGCATCATGGTTTTCGATCAGCGATTGGCCTCGGCCGCCTTGACAAACATATCTGCGATCTCGGGAGAGGTCACCTTAGCGTAAAGGGGCCTGACCAGTTTGGCAAACCCGGCTCGCTCCGCAGGAGTGTTCTCGTAGACTTGTACCCCGGCCGCCTTGAGGGCATTGATACCGCTCGTCTCGATCTTGGTCTGCCAGACGCGGTTGGCGGCCACGCCCTTTGCCACGGCTTCGTCCACGATCTTGCGGTCCTTGTCGCTCAGGCCCTTGTACCAGTCCTCGGAGCAGATGATGATCCTGAAGGGCACGCCGACCTTGACGTCGGAGTAGTATTTGAGTACCTCGGTGTGTTTGAACATGATCGGGACGATGGCCGGGTTGATGTACCCGTCGGCCACGCCTGTCTGGAGCGAGTTATAGATCTCAGCCCAGGGGATTACCACTGTTGACGCGCCCCAAGCCTTAAGGTACTCGGCCTGAACCTTGTCCATGGCCCTGATTCGTAGACCTTTCATGTCGGCCGTCGTCTTAATAGGGTGCTTGGAGTTGGCCAGGCCGCTGAAGGCCCCGACCGAGGGCAGTGCCAGCAGCCGGACGCCATTCTTGGTCAACCCGGCGTTGATCTTGTCCATAATATCGGTGGTGGCGATGACCCTGTCGGCGTGGTTTATGGAGTCAAACAGATAGTAGAGGGTAAAGCCGAAGATGGTCGGGTCCAGCTGACCAGCCTTGCCCAGGTAGGAGTTGGAGACTTCAAGCAGTCCCTGGCTGACCTGATCCAGTTTCTCGTCCTCATTGCCCAAGGCCTGGTCCGGGTAGAGCCTGACCTTGAGGCCGCTGGCTGTCAGGTGATCCGAAAATGCCTTGGAGAAGACATAGGTCCCGCACTTGTCCAGTTCCGGCGGACAGTCCAGTGCGATTTTAATCTCGCCTGCGTGGGCCAGCCCAGCCAGGGCCAAAAGAAGTGCCAGGCCCACAATCATAAATGAATTCAGTGCTGTCTTTTTCATCTTCTTCCTCCTTCTTCAATTAAGGGTTATATAAAGCCCAGCCACCTTGGTAAATAGAGCGATACGCCCGGCACCAGGGTGATGAACAAGAGGACCATGATCTCGACTATAACAAAGGGCAGCGTCGCCCTTGCCAAGGTCCAGTAGTTTTCTTCGGACACGGCCGAGACGACGATCAGGCACGCGCCCAAGGGCGGCGTGATCAGACCCATGGTCAGATTGAGGCATAGGATGATGCCCAGGTGGATCGGGTGGACACCCTGTGCCAGGCAGGCCGGGCCAAAGAGCGGCACCAGCAGGGCCAGGGCCATGGGGATGTCCATCACCATGCCCGCGGCCAGGAAGAACAGGTTGACCAGGAGCAGGAACCCGATTCCGGTCAGGCCAGATTCTGTGGCCAGTCTGGCAATCCGCTGGGGCCATTGCTGGAGAGAGCCAATGTAGGCCACACAGGCGGCCGCGGCCATAATAAGGAATATGCTCCCGGCCAGCACGGCCGTCCGCTCCATGCTCTGGTAGAAGGCCCTCCAGGAAACCCTGCCATAGATCGCGCCGGCGGCCAGGGCGGCAGCTACGGCCAGCGCGCCAGCCTCCGTGGGCGTGACCACGCCCAGAACGATGCCGCCCAGGATGACCAACGGCAGCATTAAGGCCGGCAGGGCACGGCGCAACGTGGGCAGAAACGGCGGTATGGCTGCATCCCGGCCGCCGGGGTGATTCTGGCGGTGGGCAATAACAGCGTTGGCCAGCATCAGCCCTCCGGCCAGGACCAGACCGGGGAGGATGCCGGCCGCGAACAGTCCTCCGATCGAGGTCTGCATTAAAGCACCGTAGAAGATAAGTATGATGCTCGGCGGAATGATCGGGCCAATGATCGACGAGGCGGCGGTCACCGCCCCGGCGTACCGGTTGGTGTAGCCCTGCTGGCGCATGGCTGGCACCAGGGTGTTGCTTAGCGCGGCCGCGTCGGCCACGGCCGAGCCGGAGATGCCTGCGAAGAAGACACTGGTCATGATGTTGACGTGGCCCAGCCCGCCCTTGAACCTACCGACCAGGCACATGGAGAAGTCGATAAGGTGCTTGGTCACCTGCATCCGGTTCATGACCTCGCCTACCATCATGAAAAGCACCATGGCCATCAGTGCGAAGACGTCGAGCTGGCTGAAGATTCGCTGGGGCAGGATGGCCAGGAAACGGACCTTGTCAACGGCGATGAACGACAGCACCGCTGCCGCGCCGAACACGTAGGCCAAGGCCGAACCGGCAATTAAGAACAATGCCGAAGGAATGATTACTAACCAGACCACTCAAACCTCCCTGAGTTGAATGCCGATTACTATCTCCTTAATTACTTTCAAATATTAATAGATCTAAATAATCTCCCTTGCATATTCTTAGAAGTTACATGCTATACCCCCATAAAGCCAACCAAATATATACCCTAATCCGCTATGTTCCCCTTAGTAGACCTCTCATAGCCTGAGTAGCCCTCTATCGTCCATGCCCTACGGATCGGATTCCCAGCCTTAACATCAGGTATGACCTTTGCTTTGTGAACAGTGATAACACCATTTACTATCACATAGTCAATCCCTTCCGGTGGCGTGAGGGCGCCTGCGCCAAATGTGGCTTTATCGATTATGGTGTCCGGATTAAATATTGTAATGTCAGCGTCAGCACCAACGGCCAGTTTTCCCTTGTTCCTTAGGCCTAAAACCTTCGCTGGCAGAGTGGAGCACTTGAACAGCGCTGACACGAGATCCATGAGTCCCTCTTCTCTGACATATCTACCCAGGAACCTCGCATAAGTCCCAGAGGTTCTCGGGTGGGAAGAAAGCATTCCCGTAGCAGAATCCTGAGTTACGCCCCCATCACTGCAAATCATGACATATGGATTTAGCATAGCCAGCTTAACCTTATCAGGTCTTATGATATGCCCTATGACAAAAGGATCATTAATTTTTCTTTTTAAAACTGAGCCCCTTACCTGCTCAAACAAATGCTGAGTGAACCTATCGCCAGCACTCATAACAACTTCACCATCTATCACCACCTCGCTCCCTGCTTCGAGGTCACTATATTTGCACTCATAACGTTCAAAAAACCCTTCATCTAATAGTGCGCTCCCTAAAAGGGTTTGCCAGGCTTCATAAGGATAAACATCACTACATATTCTAATTCCCTCAGCCTGGCCCGCATTTAAAACCTCCAGGCATCGGTCCATAACGTCGCCATAGCCCGCCATGCTTCCCATATGGCTATACTGGTGGGGAATCCCTGAATCTCTGGATAGTTGAATCATTTCCATGACGGATTCCACTGCCTCTGGTGAATTCCAACCACACCTCGCATGAGCCGTGGTCATTCCACCATAGCGGGACGCCACCTTGGCCATGGCCAGCAATTCCTCGTAAGATATGCCGGGGGCGTACATAATGCCGTACGATATTCCTAAAGCTCCTGTCTGCATTTCTTGCGCAGCCATTGCCTTCATCTCTTCTATTTGCCTGAGGGTTGCAGATTCATAAGGATTTTTTGCGCCTACCCGTTCTCTCATTGAAGTATACCCGCAGTAAGAAGCATAGTTTATTAGACATCCCTCCTGATCAAGTTTATTAAAATAATCGCCTAGAGGATAAAGGTAGCTGTTCTGGATACCACAGTTACCGCCGATTTGGGTAGTAACTCCGTCCGATACAAAACATTGCATGGTGAGTTGATGAGGTGACCAGATTTCATGCGAGTGGATATCGATAAAGCCAGGTGTTATTACGAGACCTGAGGCATCGATCACATCCTTTCCCTCAAGATCTTGATCTGCGGGAACAATTGCACATATCCTGCCGTCAATGATGCCCACATTGGCTATTGCATCAGTGCGTGTCTCAGGATCGATCGCTCTCCCTTTTTTAATAACAATGTCAAAACATCTGTGTGGAAACAAATCCATCGCAAGCGTAATTATAATTAGCCTCGGAATTTAATCTCATCCATTGTAAGAAACATCTTGCTTTCTCACACACTTTAGCAGACGGGTATAGAGCTTCTATGATCTATATCATAGAGGTATAATTTTCCTGTCTGGATGCATTGTACAATGGAGGTTTCCATGAAAAGGGGACTTAATAGGGTGATTTCTTCCCTACTAAGGCATCATATGAGATAGGGGCCATAGCTTAAGCGGTCGAGACTGGCTTCATCCAAGATACAGATCTTGCCCCTGCTGGAAGAAACAAGGCCTGATTTCTTTAACTGGCTCATCACCCTAATAGTGGTTTCCGTGGTTGTTCCAGCCAGATCTGCAAGCTCTTCAGAGGTAAAAGATAGGGTGGTGCCGAACTTTGAGGAAAGCATGTTGAGAACGTTGAGGAGCCTTTGCGCTGCCCTCTCACCCACCATGTCAATCAGCCTCTCATGTGCGCTGTGCACTTGCTCTCCCAGAATACCGATAATTTTAATAAGTACACTTGGGTGCTCAGCGACAAAAGACAAGAAGTCTCCCCTTTTTACACATAGCACTGATACCTCGTCGATTGCTTGAGCTGAGACCCACCTAGGCTCTCCTCCAAACAGGACAACTGCATGAAGTGTATCAGCACGATGAGCGACAATAGCAGTGAAGATCTTGCCTGAAAAGGACGCCTTAAAGAGTTTAACTCTGCCTTCCTGGACGACATAAAAATAATCGGGTGGGTCACCTTCGAGGAAAATGAACTCACCCTTCACAAAGTGCCAGGATTTTGCGAGGGCTGCTATTTCCTTGAGCTCATCATTACTAAGGTGGGAAAGACTGGGAGATTGCTTGAAGACTGCAATTTTGCTATCTAAATCACCTTTCGGAAGATTTTCCAAGTTTACCACAACCCGGGAATCTCAGTAAGTTCAAATTAAGTATATGACCTGTATATTTAGAAATGCTACTGAAGCATAATGGATTGCATCGGGGCTTTCAAGGAAAAATCCTTAGTAAAACTCATTTTAAGCCCCTATTCGCAATATGGCCTACTTGAATTAAAATGCGGGTTGTAGGGGACGTACATAAGATTATAAGTTTTATGCACTTAAGAACGAATACGGTTGCGCCTTTACCAGCTCTCTTCCCCTGCCGACGGCTTGGCTGATGGCCGGCTGGCTGAGATGTAATATTTGTGCTAGCTCAGTCTGGCTGAGCCCCAACCGATCTGTTGCCCAGTAACACAGCATACTGCGAGCTTGTGTCCTTTTCCTATCCTTTCCAGAATCCAGTATTTCTTCGGAATGTATGTGCATTATTTCGGCCACGCGCTGTATCAGTTTCTCAAAATCATGCCCTTCGGCTTTCATCCGATAGTTCTGTTGAAGCTGTTCGTCGGCCTGCGATAAGACTTCTTCGACAAAATCGCCATCTCCTAACATGCGTTCATCACCTTTTTGATAGGCGCCGGACCGTCTCAGTGCTTTCACAGCGGCCCATCCGCCCTGGCTGCGTAAGAGACCGCCGCCTATCAACTCCGGGCGCCGCCCTTGTTCAACGCCGTTTTCTACAAATTCACTATACCTGCGTCTGGCAATCGTGACGTTAGTATCAAATAAGCGCAATATGTGTTCAGCATCCTGCCAGTCATTTCTCCGGTGGCCAAGGATCACACCGTGTCCACAATAAGGATGCCGCCCCAGAGCTTGGTAGTCAGCAACCACCTTAGCTCGCAGAGGGTTCAGGTGAATATAGCGCACCAGTTCCAGGAGATAGGGATCTTCCTGACACAAGATTGATTTATACCGATTTTGAAATAGATGGCCAAAACGGCGATGACGGCGATTGTAGGTGACGGCGTAGCCGGTTAAGAGCCGTTTCATCACACTTGAAATCGGAGTGCTGCCGGTTCTCAGTAATAGATGAAAATGGTTGTGTAGTAAGGCCTCCGCATAGCAAGACGTTTTGGTCTCAGCTACTATGGCACCAAGACGGTCTAGGAAATTCTTGTAATCCATTTTGTCTGAGAAAATCTCTTGACGATTAATCCCACGTCCAATGACATGATGAAGTGCCCCCGGTGCATCTATTCGTGATTTTCTCGGCATTTATCCTGCCTATCATAGGTACATTTCGAAATCAACTTGTAGAGTAGAACCTCGGTGCGGTGGCTACAGGAGTCGGTGGTTTCCCCACAGGTTTCCCCGTGGGCCTCAGTCCGGCTTCCATACCTTCCTGCCCTTAGTCCTTTCGTCGAACCGTAAGTCGAGTTTTCCCCGTTACGGCTCACCGACGACCTTCCCCGTGCACTTATCAGTAACCGTTGTCGTTGATGCACAGCAATTAACCGAACTGGTATAATCCCAGTCGAACAGGTAAATTGTCGTGGACTCTCCGCGTGCCCCTCGATTGATCGCTGTACTTCCGCTTCAGGAATATTCGTATCCGCTCTCGGATAAAGCCGTTGAGCTTGCGCACCCGTTTGCGGGCAGACAGTGCGTTACGCTGATAATTGTCCCACCCCCTTAGTACCGGGTTTAACTCCTCAATCAGCTCTTCCAGCGATAGAGTATGCCGTCGCCCTACCACCTTTCTGATACGCTCTTTTATCCGTTTCATCGAGCGGTCCGAGGGCCATATGGCGCAATACTTCTTTGTCTTCCCCTTCTTTGTCTGTCCCGGACACAGTCGAAAGTGCACCCCCAGAAAATCAAATCCATCTTCTGCCCTGACCACGCGGGTCTTATCCGGGTGCAGCTCCAGTCCCAGGCGTTTGAGCATCTGCTCCACCTGGTTCACTACCTCTTTGCCGTTCCGCCACAGCAAGATGACGAAGTCATCGCAGTACCTCACCACTGTTCCTGGAATTGCCGAGCGTTGGAACATTTTGTCGAACGAATGCAGGTATATATTGCTCAGCAAGGGCGAAATCACACCGCCTTGGGGAGTACCCAATCCGTTCGTTTCGATATATCTGCCCTCTTCCATGATCCCGGCCCCCAGCCACATGCGTATCAATCTCAGAACACGAGGATCTGCTATGCGACGTTCAACCAGCTTCAGGAGTATATCCTGGCGGATAGTATCGAAAAATCCGGTTATATCGGCGTCTACCACGATATGTGTGCCTTTAAACGTAATCGCCCGATCTATTATGCGGATTGCGTCATGGGCGCTGCGCCCAGGCCGGAATCCGTGAGAACAGTCCAGAAAATTCGCCTCAAAGATCGGCTCGATGACCAGTTTGGTAGCCATCTGGCACACACGGTCGACGATAACCGGTATTCCAAGCGGCCTCTTCTCGGGTTTACCTGGTTTTTCGATATAGCATCGCAGCACCGGCTGGGGCCTGTACTGCTTGCTTTCCAGTTGCTCACGGACTTCGCTCAGGAATTGCTCCACACCGATCACCTGCTCGATGTATTCAAAGTCCTGCTTATCGACTCCAGGCGCACCGTTGTTGGCCTTCACTCTCTTCCAGGCCTCCCGGATTACATCTTCACGATAGATCTTATCGTAAAGCGCTCCGAATCTCCTATCCAGCGACTGTTTCGCTGCATGGGACAGTTTAGTCTGCAAGTCAGAAATCTTATTGCGCACGTTCATAGCTCCTTCGAGCACTCATGCCTTCTTACCGTTACCGGATAGCAGTGTAGCCTTGTTGAGATATTCCACGCAATTTGAGATGGTTTCTTCTTGGCCTGTTGACCGTACCGTCTCCAGCGGCAACAGTTGGGTTTTGTTCACCGGGTGTCCCGTAAACCCGCACG
>DATKZQ010000165.1:0-16248 GCA_035527895.1 Desulfatiglandales bacterium | reverse complement strand
TGGCCCGACCATCCTCTGGGCTATCCCCTGGGCAGGTGGGATGCAGAATACCCTGGTAGTGTATTGGGAAAGAGAGATCTGCCATGCCTCTTGAAAGATCAGATCTAATGGTGGCATGGGCTCTGGAGCATGTATTTTGTCCTGATACCAAAATTGATTCTTCTCCCAATCTTCCCTATCCTTAGAGAACAGGTAATGTGATGGATACATCTCTTCCCAGCCTTCAAGTTCCGGCGGAACCTGAAACTCATGAGGATCCGGAAATCTTCCTACTTTTTTCTCTGCCATTTTTGCCTCCTTTTTATAATTGTTGGTTAAAAGGAAAATTGTTACTGCAAGCCCTAGAGATCCCTAAGAAAATGAAGCTAATCATAAAATCGTCAGGCGATTCCATTTTCCCTGATACCTAACCGAAAAGAAAAAAACGGCTTCAGTGGAGAGGATCAAGAGGAGAAAAAATAGCAATAAAAAAGAAACTCCGCTCTCGGATACAACAGATAATTCAGGGGTGAGTAGTATGACTGATCATTTAGTCACAAGCCACCGGGGATAATCACCCTTTTCATAAAAACTGTCAACTCCATTTTTCTTATGATATACATAATCGCTGCTTATGGTTGTTTTTGATCCATAAGGATTATTTAGAAATTGGCTGGGGAGAGATTGTAATCCATGATCAATTTCAACCGGCTCAGGGTCTTCTATCAGGCCGCAAAATATCTGAATTTCACGAGGGCTGCCGAAAACCTCTGCATCACTCAACCGGCTGTGACAGCACATTTGAAGCTCTTTGAAGATAACTGCAATCTCAAACTCTTCAAAAAAAAGGGTAAGAGAATCTACCTTACAGACGAAGGACAAACCCTCTATGAATACGCCCGAAGGGTCTTTGAGTACGAAAAGGAAATAGATGGCGTCATCGAGGATATGAGAAAGCTGAAACGGGGCATCCTACGCCTCGGAACAACCAAAACCTACGCACGCTATTTCATGCCTTTTCTCATATCCCGGTTTAGAGAAGACTATCCCCACATCAAAATCCACCTCGATGAGGGCAGCTCTCTTGATATGAACAACAGCTTATTAGACTTCAGTAATGAACTCGCAATTATTGCAATGGCCGGGGATAATCCAGACATCTGTTTTATCCCTTTCAGCCAAGAAGAACTAATTGTCGTGCTTTCCCCTGAACATAATCTTGCGAAAAAGAAGGCTATATCCCTTACCGATCTCGCTGCAGAGCCCATCATCATGAAGGAGGAGGGGTCGGGAACAAGGAAAGTGGTAGTTGAATTGTTTGCACGAGAGGGCGTAATCCCCAACATTTTGATGGAAACGAGCAACACGGAGTTCATAAAGGAGCTTGTCCAAAAGGGAGACGGTATCTCATTCTTGGTAAGAGCGGCGGTAGCAACGGAACTTAAGGTAGCAAGACTAGCCGCAGTTCCAATCAAAGGCAAGCGAGTCTTCCTGGATGTAAGTATCGCGTATCTGAAAAACCAACACCTGTCGCCCCCTGCCCAGGCCTTTCTCGGTATTCTTCTGAAGATCGCCCCTAGAGAAAAATCCGACCAAGGAATCAGAGCCATTATGGCCGAAACCCTGTCCCAGTGGAAGTGACACCGTGGGCATTCCGGGCCTTCGACACTATTCCCAAATTCCGTTCTAGGGAGGTAACGACCCCTCTTCTGAAGCCCTTCATTCAGAGAGGGAGGCTCATTTGGGCAAAAATGCCCCCTCAGGGGCGGGCTCATGGATTTCCGGGTCGTGATTGTGAGCAGATGGTAGGTTGAGGCTCTCATATCTGAGGCGCCTCGATATGCAGTAGTTTAACGCGTCATTTATGCTTCAGAACACAGGTTAAGCCACTAACTTGACTAGATACGCAATGAAATCGAACACATCCTGCTGTCGCAGACCAGCCTTCAAACCCATTTTCCGTCTTATCTTTTCACATTGTTTTGAAATTTCCGAAGGCTCCTTGGAGTTGAACTCTTTGAGATCGATACCCTCCTTCCTCACAACCTCCTTAAAGACCCTTATGATTTCGGAGAACCCTTTTCCTTTTTTCGCCAAACAAAAAAAGTGATCTGTTTTGTGTCCTTCTCTATCCGATCTCTCGAGGGCAAGTTCAAACGTATCCATAAAGGTTATTCTCTTCACATTCAAAGGCCTTCTCACAACGTCAATCAGGTCAGGGTAGCCATTTTGCTTTTTAATCGAGAGCCGACCTACATGTTCGATGCGGCTGATCACATAGTAACGATTGATCTCCGTGCAGGCAGCATCCACCTGAATAACTTCTCTCCAGCCATCATCCCACTCGAGCAAAAGGAACTTTTCCTTCTCGGGATTCGGGCTCGGCTTGCATGCAAAGGGCTGTCGCTCGATCTCGTATCGAAGCGAGTCGGGTAAGGATTCAAAAGGCGCTATAGCCATCGATCCATCATCGAATTTGACAGTTATCTCGTGTGGCCTTGGCCTGGGCATAGTCTCTACCTCCCCTTCACAATCTTCTTAAGCTCTCCAAATGAACTGATAACTAAATCAGCCTTAGAATTTCCGAAGTCATAATAACCGGTATACTGAATGGTCTTGAAGCCTCGATCGTGTGCAGGGTCAATGTCGGTCTCCGGTTTATCTCCCACCATGACCGCTTCCTGAGGTTCAATGCCCCGTTCCTTCAGGTCCTGAACGAGGACATCGTAAAGGCTGCCATCCTTCTTGGTATGCCCTTTGTACCGAGGGTCGAGGGCGTAATGTTCCAGGTCAATCTTGCCCTGAGGGGTAATGAGTTCCTTGAAGTATTTGACAAGGCCTTTTCCCTTTAGAAACTTGGAAACGAGATCGGTGCCCACTGGGCCCAGCGTTTTTTTCATCTCGGAGATAACCTGGAGCTCAATCCCTTGGGATTTAAGGTACTCAAGGGCATCTTCCAGGCCCTCAGCCATCGCAAGGCGCTTTTGCTCCTGCTCGCTAAAAAGCTCTATCGCTTCCGGATCATTATCCAGTACATAGCTGTAAATCTCGTCCCGGTGACCCTCCTTGATCCTGCCATAGGTCCCGTATTTTTCCTTCAATATCCTATAGTTCCTCATCTTGTCAGGGATGAGCTCCGGCCTTCCTAATTCTTTGCAGATATCCCCAAAGACGAGGGGATTTCTTAGACCTCCTGGTTCCATGATACATTGACCAAAATCAAATCCGCACCATTTGACCTCAAAAACCATCAACACCTCTCCATCATCTCATGACAATCAAATGTTGATATTCTTCATAATACCCAAAATATGCCAGAATCCACTGGGGCTGAATCAAATACAGTTTATACCGATGGTTTGATTACCATTCGGCGAATATACAACTAAGGGCTTTGTATCTTTATAAGGATTTCTGTGTCAAGTTGAAATGGGCTAGTACCTTTCCAAGAAGTGGGTCTTTCAAACCCCTCCCCTTTTGCTCAGCGGTTGCCTTTGCCCAGAAGATGGTGAATCAGGTTTAGTTCCAGAGCAGCCGTGGCATCACTGGAAAAGATAGGATCCTTCGAAAAAACTTCATGAGAGGCGATTCTTTTTGTTGATATTTACTTCCCTTACTGTATACAAGAAAGCAAGGGCTTGAACAGATTCGAAAAGCGCAATCTAATTCCGTTTCTATTGCCGTGAATAATTGCTCAGCATTGACCCAGTATCACAAACAAGGGAGGTATTGACATGTTCGACGATATGAGAGGCTTTTTGACCGCCTTGGAAGAAAGGGAGATGTTGCGTAAGATCAACGGTGCTCATTGGGATTTGGAGATCGGGACCATTCACGAAATAGTGAGTGAGAAAAATGGCCCGGCATTGTTGTTCGATAACATACCTGAGTACCCCACTGGATTTCGCATAGCCACGAACCTCCTGAACCACAAACTGGGCCAGAAGCTCGCAATGGGTTTGGATGAGGCAATGCCCGATATGGAAGTCATCCGTTATTGGAAGGAAAAAATGAAGGATTACTCTCCACTGCCACCCGAGGAAGTCGAAGATGGCCCGGTCTTTGAGAACATCCTATCCGGCGACCAAGTTAATCTCTTCAAGTTTCCGGCGCCTAAGTGGCACATGCTAGACGGGGGAAGATATATTGGCACTGGTGTAATCACCGTCACCAGGGATCCGGATGAAGGCTGGGTTAATGCGGGGACGTATCGAGCCATGATACACGACGAAAAGACCCTCTCCTTTTATGTCTCCCCGGGCAAGCATGGAAGAATAATGAGGGAGAAGTATTGGGCAAGGGGAGAGCCATGCCCAGTGGTGATATGCTTTGGGCAAGATCTGTTACTGTATTCGATGTCCACTATTTCGCTTCCCTGGGGAGTATCGGAATTCGACATGACCGGTTACCTTAGGGGAAAACCTGTGAAGGTGGTTAAGGGAAAGGCCACTGGCCTCCCTATACCTGCGACTGCGGAGATCGTTGCAGAGGGATTCGCTCCCCCACCATCCGAGGACACGAGACCTGAAGGACCATTCGGGGAGTGGACTGGCTACTATACCTCCGGAAGAAAGGAGGAACCCGTCGTCTCCGTGAGGAACCTATACTTTCGAAATGATCCAATCATGTTTGGCCAACCCCCCGTTAAGCCACCGGCATATCTCTGGTTTCCGATCCCAGTGCATACCGCCGCGATGCTCTGGGATCAACTGGAAAAGACGGGTGTGCTGGGCATCAGGGGAGTCTACGTCCATGGCCCCGGAAATCGAGTTATGGGGGTCATCTCGCTGAAGCAAAGCTACTTTGGGCATTCACGCCAGGTAGCTACCTTGGCTGCTGCACTGCTCCATGGAGGATCTTGCGTCGGACGTTACATCATCACCGTCGACGACGATATTGATCCGTCTAATCTCGATGAGGTTGTTTGGGCAATTTCCACGAGGACGAACCCAGAAAGGGCCATATCTATCGTACCCGGATACTTGACCAGCGCACTTGATCCCACCCTTACACCAGAGAAACGCCAGCAAAGGGATTTGACTACAGCGAAGGTCTTCATTGATGCCTGCTGGCCATACCACTGGAAGGATGCAATTCCTCAAGTCATTCGAACCTCAGACGAACTGAGAAACGAAGTTGTGACAAAATGGAAAGAGGTGTTTGAAGGCCTCTAATATGCAGGGGCAAGGGACGCGCGATAAGCTGGCTAAGAGGGTGATATAAATCCCTGATACGACTGACACATGATGACTGTTTTCACACAGAACCTTGTGCGATTCTTGGAGCGCTGAATGATTACACCTATGGAGCCTGCATCCAAAAGTAAACCAGGGTCTTGCTCTTGGTGACTATGGATACTAAGGGAAAAGTAGCCTTGTCTACCCTCAGTACCACTGAGGTATGCGCTCCGAAGGTGCGGGAGAGCCTGGAAGAGTTGGGGAATCAGGTTGTGACATTTCACGCTGTGGGTTCTGGTGGAGAAGCGATGGAGGAAAGGATCGAGCAGGGGAAGGCTGCTCTGCGACGGGGGATACCTTTTTCTGCTGGAAGACTTACATAAGGAATACATACGGACATAAATCCAGCGTACCGCGATTCCCTCACTTTTTATGAAGAGATGACGGTAAGGGTATTGGCATGTACACGTTGCCCTACAGCAAAACAGAGATAACGTTTGATTTACTGCCAGGCATGAAGGGCACCGTAGTTCGTTCTCAATCAATGCCACCTCTTGCCGATGTGTCAGATGAAATCAACAAAGCCCTGCTAAAGCCTATCAATAGTGCTCCCTTGAGGGAAATAGCCAAGAAAGAAGATAGCATTTGCATCGTCTTCACCGATATCACGAGGACTTGCCCTGATCACCTGTTGATACCGCCGATACTGAGCGAGCTGCATGCAGCCGGTGTCCGTAGGGAAGATATCACCCTTTTGTGCGGCACGGGACTACATCGCCCGAGTACCTACGAGGAAAAGGTAGCCAAGCTGGGTGCAGATGTTGTGGAGAACTACCGTGTTGTGGACAACACACCCCAAGATCCGGCCAACTACACGGGCCTGGGTGGAGCGAACAGCGAGATACCCTTTTCGGTCAATAAATTTGCGCTTGAGGCAGATCTGCTCATCTCAACCGGCATTGTTGAACCCCATCAGTACGCAGGCTATTCAGGGGGAAGAAAAACCCTCGCCATTGGTGCAGGCGGGGAGAAAATGATTTCCTATACCCATGGGCCTGCGATGGTTGATCATCCCGGGACTCGCCTCGGAAAAATTGCGGGCAACCCCTTTCACCAGGCAATTACAGAGTCGGCAAAGCGAGCTGGGTTGCGATTTGTCCTCAACGCCGTTTTAGATGAGGAAAGCAAACCCGTGGCAATTTACGGGGGTGAGCCGGAGGCGGCCTTTGCTCGACTCGTTGCAGTCGCTCAAAGGCTGTATACCGTGCCGGTCCCTCATGAATACGATGTGGTAATCGCGGGGGTCGGCTTCCCAAAAGATGCCAATCTCTATCAGGCGAGCCGTGCCCCGAGCTATGTATTCTTTGCCCCTACTCCTGTCGTAAAAAAAGAGGGTGTGCTGATCACCCCTGCGAGGTGCGACGAGGGTGCGGGTCAGGGTGTTGGTGAACAGCGTTTTTACGAGGAGATGCGATCCGCGCCGAATGTGCCCGCCCTCCTGGAGAAAATGCGGCGTGAAGGTTATCAGGCCGGCGCACAAAGGGCATTCATAATGGCCAAGGTCATGGAGGTGAACCCTGTCGTCATTGTCGGTGCAGAAAATCCTGACGTGGTAAGGGATACGAAAATGGTCCCAGCCAAGACTATGACGGAGGCTTTGGAGTTTGCCGTCAACCACATCGGAAGGCCCGACCTTGATGTCTTAATCATCCCCCACGCGCTTTTGACCTTACCATATGTACAGAGGTAACAAAACCGCTCATAAGGCGGTTATCCGAGGGATTCAGGAATAGCCTATGCCTCTATGGACCAATTGGCATCGTTCAAAAGTGTTGGTATGAACACTATAGCTTAATCATTGTGGTTGTGAAGAGGACATGGCTGTTTTCGAAAGGCGATATCTTCTAAAAAAAATACCACTGGGTTTTCTAGGGGCCAAAATATTTGGGGTTTACGCCCCTGAAGCACTGGGAGTCTTGTTTTGGTTGATCTAAACCACAAATATTTGGCCCCCTCTTGTGAGGCCCATAGATATCGCCTTGAGAAAATTGGCATGGCCGGATAGAAGGAATCATGTGCACGCGCCCCACTAACAGAACATTGTGCCAACATTTTTGTACGATACTGACCAATTCCTTATAGAAATTGTCCCATGGCTGGCAGAGATCAAATAGTCTTACATCTTGAAGAGGCCGCTGGCAATTGGGTCTCTTGTGAATCACTTGGCGATAAACTGGGAGTGAGCCGATCAACGATTGTAAGGCATATCTCCCGTCTTAAAGAGGATGGTTACGCAATAGAATCCGCCCCGAACAAGGGATATGCCCTCCGGGAAACCTTTGATTTGTTGGTACCGAGAAGAATCCGTCAGGGTCTGGAAACAAAGGCCTTCGGCAAGAAAGAAATAGTCTATTGTACCGAAATTGACTCCACCAACCTGAAGGCGAAAGATCTTGCAGCCAACGGTGCACCGGAAGGTGCCATCGTTATATCCGAAAAGCAAACGGAGGGGAGAGGCAGGAAAGCGAGAGAGTGGTTTTCTCCCCCTCGAGACGGGATCTACCTTTCACTCATCCTGAGGCCGAACATAGCCCCCCGCCATGCACCAAGGATAACCCTCTTGACTGCTGTTTCGGTAGCAGAAACCCTGCGGTCGCTGATCGGCCTGGAACTGGCTATCAAATGGCCCAATGATATCCTTGTCAATGGGAAAAAGCTGGCAGGTATCTTGACGGAGATGAGTTCTGAAAAGGGTGCAATAGATTACGTTGTTGTAGGTTTGGGGCTCAATGTCAATACACCAATCTTCCCCGATGACATCAAAGACACGGCTACATCCCTGCTCATAGAGACGGGAAAACGGTTTTCGCGGGCGGAACTTGTCAGGGATTACCTGAAATGGCATGAAAGGTATTATGAGATATTTCTAAGCATGGGATTTGAACCCATCAGGAAACGGTGGAAGGAACTGGCCGAGATCATCGGCCAGCAGGTCACTGTTGCAGCAATTGACAGGGAATACCAGGGAGAGGTCCAAGATATTGACGAAGACGGTGCATTAATCCTCCAGGACAAGGCCGGTCAGGTTCATCGAATTACCTTCGGTGATGTGTCTCTTCTGAGGTAAGGACCATCCTGTCAAATGCCGCTCTCCCCTTTGCTCAAAACTTCGGCATCAATGCAAGCTTTAATACCCTTCCCATGATCTACCACAGCCAACGCGATTGCACCAAACAAGAAGAAGAAGACGATCGCAATAATGCCAAGCCTGCTTGAGCCGGTTAACTGCCCAACAAGGGCAAAGGTCGCCGGCCCTATTATACCTGCAAACTTGCCGCTCACATCATAGAAACCAAAAAACTCCGCTGATTTTGAAGGCGGGATCATCGATCCGAACAGAGACCGACTCAGGGCCTGTGATCCCCCCTGAACCATTGAAACCAGAACGGCCAAGAGCCAAAAGTGCAGCGGTTTGTGCATGAAGAACCCCAACGCAACGATGATGCCATAGACACCCAGACAGAGAAGGATTGATCTCTTTGTTCCCAGTTTATTTGGCAGCCTGCCGAAGATCACGGTAAAGGGTATCCCGAGGAATTGAACCAACAAAATGGCGCCAATCAGATGGTGTTTACCGATCCCGATTTCCGCCCCAAAGATGACAGCCATAATAATGATGGTATTGATTCCGTCGTTATAGAGCCAGAAGGCCGCGAGAAACTTTATCAACTCCCTAAATCTTCTTATATCCCGAAAAGTCTTTCTGAGCCTCTGATATCCTGCCACTATCGGATTGCCGCTCTCACCTCCCCCAACTACTGCCGGCGGCTCAGAGACATTCTTGAGCAAGGGCATGGAAAACAGGGCCCACCAAACGGCAACTGTCAGAAAAGATATCCTTGAGCCCCATTCGGCATCGGGAATGCCAAAAAAGCGAGGCTTCATTATCATGAGAAGATTGAGAGCTAACAGGATTCCGCCGCCCAAATACCCATAGGCATACCCCTCGGCAGATACCCTATCAATCTCTTCCCGCCTGGCCACGTGCGGCAACAGGCTGTCGTAAAAAATATTGGCGCCGGCAAATCCCACCCTCCCGAGAATATACAAAACCGACGCGTAGAACCACATACCATTGCCAACGCCGACTAAGAGGGCTGTGGCTACGATCCCAAGGGCGGCAAATCCACCGAGAAACCGCTTCTTGGCAGCAGAATGATCGCCGATAGCGCCTAGCATAGGCGCGGTTATTGCAACGATTAGCATTGCTATCGTGTTCGAATAACCCCAATAGCTCGTTGCAATTGTCCTATCAAGGGTCGAGCCCGCTACAGAACTGTAAAATTCGGGAAGTACCGCCGCCATAATGGTTGTGGCAAATGCTGAATTCGCCCAATCGTACAGCTTCCAACTTCTCAGGACCTTTTTACGATCCCCATTCATGTCCCACCCCCGAGATGATGGCGCTTGTCATCTTCAAGTAACTCCTGAGAAACTCACGAGAGAAAGGACCATGGGGATATCTTTTTTTGCTCTGCCCTCTAAACAAGGCCCCGTACAGGGCCGTTTCAAACCGACGCACCGCCCCATAAGCCTTAGCACTAAGGTAGCAGCCTGTGTGCGCCGTTTTGAAACGCCCACTGCTCTGAACGATGGGAGGCCTGCCCTGGCGCTCGGCTTCAGGAGTTTTGTATGGATACGAGGGTATTTCACATCTCAGCTCTCCTCACTCATGCCGTATGAGCCAGGTCTGGGCCAGGGACAGAGTCAAAAAAAGACATCTCCATGGTCCTATGAAAGTTTCTTCAATCAATAACGGTGAAGCGTAGCGCCGGGGTCATGTGCTAACTTGAGACCTGATACTCCCTTTTTTACTTTACACCTCAATACCCCTACCATATACTCCTGCAAACTCAAATAACAAAGTGTCGGTAGCGGATACGCCGGATGTCACAGTGGGAAAAGACATGGCTAAGAAACGAAAAGGCAAAAAGTTGGATGCGTTTTCAGGGGAAAAGGTAGATCAGATCCTCGACGAAATCGAAACAGCACAGAGCCAAAACACGACAAATCAGGAGCTTCTTCAGAAGATCTCCTCTCATCTGGAAAAGGATCCCTCCCTCACCATTCCCCTCATCGAGGCCTTGGTGAGGATTCCTACGCCACCGACCGCCCAACTCCTCACCGAAATGATTGCTGAAACGGAAGATAAAGCGGTTGTTAAATCCATTAAGCGGGCTCTTTACAAGTTGCGCCAAAGGGGTGTTATCTGGGAAGAGAGACCTTCAAGAGACAAACCAATCCTGCGACCTCCTGAGCATGCCCAAGCTCAAGGATACCTGGGTGCCATTGATTCGACGGGGAGCAGAATACTGCTTGCTGCCAAACCCCAACCTTTGAGAGGCTTCTTGACGGTCTTCAGCATTGTGAATGATTTGGAAGGGATACAGGACTTTACCGTAAGGGAGTTCAGCAAAAAGGGACTTGAGGAATTCGTAAAAGGCTCCTTATCCTCGGAAGATTTTCCTGTTGTTTCCGCCCCTGGGGCTTATTGTATGCACCTCCTCAAGGAGGCCTCCTCAGTTACCAGCGAGGCTTCTAAACCCCTTCCCCCGGGTTACCATGATGCGGAAGATGAATTCAGGAACATCCCCTGGGATGGCCCTTATCCGATCATATATCAGTTTATCAATGAGGAGGAGGTGAAAGACCAGGTCTACCTTTTAAAAGAGTCGGTCAAGCTGCACGAGATTATGCCATTCTCAATGTGGTTCATCCCAAGCGGAGAAGTGCAGGAGTACGCCTCCAGCATCAAGGATGCTGAGGACAGCAGAATAGTGCTCACACCTGATCAGAAAGATGTGCGCATCAACAGCATATACATGAAGGCCCTGCACGATATCTTTCCGGAATATAAAAGGCTCGTCTGGAAAAAACGCTTGGAGGAAATGGCCTATATCTTGCTCCAGACGGGGAGAGACAAGGAGGCCCGGCTAGCTCTCAGCGCTGCACTAGATCTCCAAAAGCCCTTCAGCTCGATTGAGCCCAACCC
Source organism: Desulfatiglandales bacterium (assembly GCA_035527895.1). Taxonomy (GTDB): domain Bacteria; phylum Desulfobacterota; class DSM-4660; order Desulfatiglandales; family B25-G16; genus JADFWK01. The sequence continues at coordinate 5,040 of DATKZQ010000165.1, read as the reverse complement.
CTTTATCTGGAATCTTCTGCTTAAATCCATTTACGTCCTGATCCGGAGTGAGCAAGAAGAAACAGAAGAAAAGGAGAAGTCCTCTCTCATAATCACCCCCTGAGAAAACCCTTCGCCATTTTCCCAATACCTATGGCCCTTTATTCAGCGCTGAAAAACAAAACACCGGCTCAATCTCACATTCCGTTCCCATCCAAGCACCCATGAACAAGCCTCTTGTTTGCAGGTATAAGGCACCACGAAACCGTTGGTGTCCCGCCCCCTCGCAAAAATCCCATTTGGGTTGACTTAAAAGAGAACTGCTGATATAGTCAATCTACGCTATATGCTGTATATAAGAATCATTTGATGGAAGAACCGTTTCTATACATTCTTTATTTCACGCCTCAGAGCACCAGACACTTCACAGCCATTTTATTCTCCTGCCCTGAAAAAAGATGCACTATTATATAAAGCTTTCAGCCATTATTGTACTGTTGGTTTTTTCAGGTTTCTTTTCCTCATCTGAGACGGCCTTCTTTTCGCTCAGCAAGGTCAGATTGCGCCGAAGGAAGATCAGGAAAGGTGCCAGGTTCAAATACATCTTAGATCTACTGAAAAGCCCAAGCACCTTTCTTGCCACCGTACTTACTGGGAACGAGATCGTCAATATATGCATTTCCGTTGTCACAGCAACGCTTGTATACGATCTGGCCAAAGATATTTTGAGCGAAAAATTTCTTCCGTTTTGGTCTATGGCCCTGACGGTTCCCGTGCTTTTGCTCTTTGGTGAGATAATACCGAAAACCATAGCAGTCAGATTTCCGGAGAAACTGGCGCTTTTCAACGCTTATCCCCTCCACCTTTTTTCAATTGCAATAGCCCCTGTGCGGCACCTGCTCAATTCTAGTGCGAAGGTTTTCATCAGCCTCTTTGTTAAAGATCCGACAAAACAATCGCTTGATTCCGTGAATATCGATGAGGGCATCTTCAGGTCCATGATCGATATAGGAAGCAGAGAGGGCACTATTGAACCCGGCGAGCGTGATCTCATTCATCGGGCATTTCGTTTGGACGACATATCGCTATCGCAGATAATGGTGCCCCGCGACCGTATCGCCGCAGTCCCTCTGGACATCAGCGAAGAAGCCTTAATGAAGGTTATCGAAACAAACAGGTATTCTCGGTACCCCGTCTATGAAGAAAGCATTGACCAGATAGCCGGCTTTTTCCACGCAAAAGACCTTTTGCGTTTACAAAGTGTTGCAGCCAGAAAACGGCATCTCACCATAAATTCAATGCTGCGAAAGCCCGTCATGATCCTCGAAACCAGAAACGTATTATCTGTGTTACTTCAGTTCCAGAGAAGCAAAAGCCATATCGGAATGGTAGTAGACAGCCAGGGGACAACGGTTGGTATAGTTACCCTGGAAGACATCCTCGAGGAGCTCTTCGGCGAGATAAGGGATGAAACCGATGTGGAGGAAGAAACGCATGTATGAGCTTCTCCTCGGCATATTCATTATCCTAATCTGTATAGCCAGCGAGGGATTTTTCTCAGGGACGGAAACCGCCATGGTCTCCGTCGACCGGTCGAGAATAAAGGCCCTTGCCGAACAGGGCTCAAAAAGGGCTACCCTGGTGGATGCCGTGCTCCAGGCCCCTGAAAAATTCTTCTCCACAACGCTGCTGGGCACAAACATCTCGGTGGTACTGAGCAATGCGGTTGCTACCTTCCTGGTTATCAAATACCTTGGTGAACCTTATGCATATGTAACCATACTCATCATGACACCGATAATCCTCATTTTCGGAGAGATTGTCCCAAAAACAGTCTATCGATACCATGCCGAGCAGATCACCACGAGCCTCGTATATCCTCTCAAGATCATATCCCTCCTTTTCTATCCAATCATCGCAATACTCACCTGGTTGACACAACTGTTCATGAAACTCTTTGGCTTGGGCAGCACGCAGTTCAGGCATCATACAACCAGGGAAGATCTTGAGAACTATCTCGACATGTGGAATATCAACGGCAGGCTCAGAACGGCCGAGAAGAAGATCATTGAGCGCATATTTGATTTCTCGGAGATAGCGGTCGAAGACATTATGATACGACTCGTCAACATAGAAGCGCTGGAACTGGATGACAGCATTGACAAGGCTATTGGCCTTGCCCTAAAAACGGGTTACTCCAGGCTGCCCGTCTATGCGGGGGAAGCATACAATATTATCGGCATTGTTCATGCCTTTGATCTCCTGACCGCCCAGGAAAAAACCCAAACCCTCAAGGATATTATGCGCCCGGCCCGCTACGTGCCTAACTCTGCACCTGTTGATGAGCTCCTGAAGCAACTGCAGACTGAGGGGAACAGCATCGCCGTGGTTGTCAATGAATATGGCGGTACCGTGGGTATCGTGACCATTGAGGATATACTTGAAGAGGTTGTTGGTGAGATCTATGATGAGTACGACAAGGAAGAGACCTTTTTCGTACGGATTGGAAAAAACAAATACCTGGTCAAAGCCCGGATGGAACTCGACGAGTTGAATGAAAACCTCAAAGTGAACCTTCCCAAAGATGATTATGAAACAGTTGCAGGGTTTCTGTTGAAGCACATGCAACGGATACCAAGAGTTGGAGAATCCTTTCGGTTCGACAATCTCACATTCGTAATAACGCAGGCAGACCAGCGCTCCATCAAGGAGGTATCGATCACCATCTCCGATGTAACCCAAACAGCTGACAAGGACACCGAGTGAGTTCCCCATATATTGCTCTCTATCTTGCTGCCCCTTAAGAGCCCATGAGCTTGATTGACTCCTCATGCGGGGTTTCAGGTGCACATGAACCCCAAAGAAACATCCCGTTGATCTCTCGCCAAAAGATGGGGCTTTTTTAGCGCTTTCGACAGATAATGTCTTACAAGGTGGCACCTGTAAGCGGTCCAAGCCCTCGCACCGCCTGATTTCATGGAACGCCTCCCGTCCCCACTCCGCCAAAACCGCGAAAAACCGGACCAAAGTCAAAATTTTGACGATCGCCGAGTCAGGAATTAATGGATGACAAAGGAAACTAAAAGCGAACGTATCGATATTTCGAGCACTTGCTTGAAGTTGCCAGGACCTATCCTGTTTCTGGCACATATTTTGCTCAATACATCCAGCAGTGAGTGTATCTCACAAGGTTTGTCGATTTTTTGAAACCCCCTTTTTGCTTTCGACTGAAGGCTATGTGATCCAATGTCTTCAATTTTTCATTCATCAGCGAGCAACAGGTCATCTAAAGGGAGATAGAAATGGTACTCCTTGGCGTTGATATTGGGTTTGGATTTACCAAAGCCACCAGTGGTGAAAAATCGCTGATATTTAAATCGCTTGTTGGGGAGCCAGCGGATATCCAGTTTCATACCAATATTGGAGACGGCTCTTTCATTAAGAATCTGCATGTCACCATAGGTGGTAAGTCATATTTTATAGGTGATTATGCAGAACAACAATCGAACAACAAGCAGTTCACCTTGGACAATGACAAGCTCATTACCGAATTCGTAAAGATCTTGGCATTAACTGCTGTGGGGATATATTCTGAAAAACCAGACCCGATTAATGTTGTTTCCGGACTTCCCGTAGGCTACCTAAAACAAAACCGAAAGCGGTTCACTGATATCCTGACCGGCCATCATAACGTGACATACCACAATCCCGATGGTACTCAGATTGCTAGAAAGATAACCATAAATGAGGTACAGATGCTCCCGCAACCGGTAGGGACTGTGTTTAATCTTCTGCTGAATGACAAAGGTGAAATCGCAAACAAGGAACTGACTAAGCAGAAGCTTGGCGTAGTGGATATAGGGTTCCGAACTACCGACTTTACTATTGTAGACCAAATGAAGTATGTGGATCGTGGCAGCTGTACGATAGAAACGGGTATCTCAACGAGTTTTACTGAGATAGCAAACAGGCTTCAGGAGATGAGTGGTGTTACCATAGCACTGTACCGGATGTACAAGGCTGCTGAAGCTGGCTCAATCACCATAAGGGGACAGAATTACAATATCTCGGGCCTCAGAGATCAGTCTTACGCTCTCTTAGCCGGGAAGATTGCAGAAGTAATCAATAGACTATGGGTTGAGGACTGGGATATCGATACCATTTTCCTGACTGGAGGTGGCAGTAAGGAACTAGCAAAGTATCTCCAACCCTTGATACCCGGAAATGTCTTAACGAGTGAGAATAACGGAGATCTCCGTCTCAATAACGCCCAAGGCTATGTGAAGTATGGAAGGCATAAGTGGCCGCAAGAATAAAAAATTAGGCCCTCAAGATCCCTTATGCCATAGACCCGCCGTCCACGGTAATCACCTCTCCGGTTACGAACTCAGAGAGATCAGAAACGAGAAACAGCACTGCACCAACCACATCACCTGTCTCGGCGATCCGGCCCATGGGAATCGTCTTGATGATCTCATTATAGATGCCATCGTTGCTCCACAAGGGCTCACTGAACTTGGTTTTTACCATGCATGGTGCAACTGCATTTACAGTTATGCGATCTGAGGCCAGCTCAACGGCCAAAACCTTGGTTAGCATCTCGAGCCCCGCTTTGGCCACACAATAAATACCCATACCCCTAGAGGCCTTTCGGGCTGCAATTGAGGAGATGTTGACGATCTTGCCCCCTCCCCCTTGTTTCATCATGGGTACCGCTTGCCTGCTGGCAAGAAAAGCGCTCTTGAGGCTTGTTTGAATGATCTTGTCCCAGAGGCCCTCATCCGCCTCTACCACGGAAGGGGTTAAGATGTTCGTGCCCACATTATTGATGAGGATATCGAGCCTCCCAAACCGTTCACCGAGGGCATCAAAGAGCGTTTTCACCTCATCAGATCTTCCCACGTTGGCGCTCTGGGTCATTACTTCAAGACCACGGTTGCGGAATTCCTGAACGGCCTGATCCAGGTTTTCCTTTTTTCTCCCGCAAATGGCAACTTGCGCACCCTTTTCCGCCATTGCCAAGGCCATGTCTCTGCCGAGCCCCCGGCTTCCGCCTGTCAC
>DATKZQ010000164.1:0-25670 GCA_035527895.1 Desulfatiglandales bacterium | reverse complement strand
TCCGGCAGCACGCCGGAGACACTTGGAGCCCGTTTCTATTATTTCCCCCGTTGGCAGGACAACCTCAAGGCCCAACACGTGGTTCACCGGTCTCCCAAACATGTTATCTGTTAAATGCCCAAGGGTGTTAATGCTCACTGCCCCCCCGACACTGGAGCCGATCTGTGTTTGGATCGGAAGGAAATAACCCAGTTTCCCCAGCTCTCTTATTACCTGGCCCGTTTTTATACCGGCACCGCACTCAAACCACTGATGATCTTCATTGATCTCCAGGGAAGTCAACCGCTCGGTACTCAGGGTTATACCTCTATGCTTGGGTTTGGTGCCGAAGATAAGCGAGGTCCCAGACCCATAAGTGGTCACCGGGATCTTGTGTTCATTGGCATATCTCAGCACCTCAGAAATCTCCTGAGCATTGGCGGGCTGAACCACACAATCAGGTAAATCTCCCTGTGCAACATCGTAGGGTAATGAGGTATCGGCATAGTTTATCCGTTCAAACAGATCCGTGTGCACATGATCGTTGCCAACGATGTTTTTCAGGTCTTGAGCTACTTGACTTGCATTCACTCTCATTTCAAGGTTACCTCCAGTTTCAAAAATTGTCCTATCAAACGTTCCCTTATGGCCCCACTTTCTAAACCTGTGAGTTCCTCAACTTCTCTTCCGTTGTTTTAAAATACCCCCTAATATGAAATATGAGTCTTTCCTTAGCCTTCTCATGATTTCCCTTCTGGATTAGCCCCAGAATCTACTCGTGGTCGTTTACCCTGAAAGCCTCCCGGTGTGGTGGCCCACTGATACCGAGTCGTGAGGACAAGCCTAGTTCGTCAAGCCCTTCACCGCACGCGACCTCACGGGTGATTATGCAATCCCTCAAATATTGGACTACGGCTTGGGTTACGCCGATTGTCTTCATTGTGACTTTGTGGGGTAAATTGGTATGTTTATACTTATTGTTTGGTATTAAAGAGTATTTTTGAATGCAGTATTTCGTGGGTATTTAAAACATATGATCTGCTTATGTCCAGTTTCTTTAAAGAAAAAAGCGTCGTGAAATAACACATAGACAACTTCACGCGAGGAACTATACTTTGACCACTTTAGCAAGTCAAGGTGTTATCATTATGAGCTTAGCTCTATCCCTGTTCCGATTAAACTCCCCGCCTTTATGCATAGTAATACGGTGTTCTTAAACCCGAAAGCACCTGTCTATCATAATTTGAGAATGACCAAAGTATAAATCCAAAACAGTCTTTGGACCAGAGACTGTGATAATTTACGGTAGAAATACTCTCCTTTTTGATAAGCATTTTTCAAGGAGCAACATCACGGATATCTGGCAGTAAGGAATACATCATAGCACAATCATGAATTGAGCCGTTCCTTCAAAAGCTCGGTTTTGATTATGTTACTGGGCTAGCAGGTATACTAAAGTACTCGGACAACTATCTCTAATCTCTATGCTGCCAGAGATATTACAGAGGAAGTCATCCCGGCCATGTCAACGATCGGCACTGAGGAAATTATGGAGTCCTTCCTGTCGCGGCCTGCCTCGACCTTGCTGGCCCAGGATCGATTTGGTTGAAATCCCTTGCTAATTATGCTTAGTAATGGTCTTCGACGTGAGAAAAGTATTCGTTAAGAAGAATAGCGAAAAAAGGCACTTACCAAGTAGCTGGGAACGAATAGGTTTCTGCTTAGAAAAGAGGTGCTATCCCATTGCGGCGTACCGGAGAGATGGCATGGAACAGAAAGGCACTGGAGACAGTCTCAAGCACAAAGCGCTCATTTTTATCATATGTACTATTGGCATCGTCGCGGTCTCATACGGTATGGCTAAGGATGATAACCTAATCTTCGTTATTGGAGTACTCTTTGTTATCGGGGGGTATCTGCTTGTCAGGAGAAGGATTAAAAAGCATATCAGGAACGGGCCATAGCATCTTCCCAACTTTTCCTGAAGATGCCATAATCCCCCGCTTGGAAGGGCGAGAAATTCCCCTGGAATTACGTAAGATGCCTCTCCAGATCTTTCAACGACTTACTGTTTTTCACGTTCGGCCTTAAGGAAAAGGAATGCCACCACATCCTTGAGCGCTCTATCCCTCCACCGTCCATCAGGCACGACCATCAGATTGCTTAAGCTATTTTCTCCATGCCCGGAGGCCATAACAGTCACTAACCGGCCACAGTCGGCCGGATAGGTATCTAAAGTAGTCTACTTCGCTCTGCCGTTTTCGCCGGCTATTCCGCCACCGTCAGGGTGAGAAAGAGTGTTGAACCACGGCGTTTGATTAAAAAGAGAATAGTGTCCCCAGCCTTGTAACCCTCAGTCATCTTATTGAACTGCTCGAGACCTTTCATCTCAACCTGGTCTATCTCCAAAATCATATCGCCCGGCGCCAGGCCGGCTTCTTGTGCCGGGCTATTAGCCTGAACCTGAACAATTACCACCCCGCTCGTCTCCGATAATCCGAAATTCCTTGCAAGCTCCGGAGTGATCTCCCTCACGGTAAGGCCGAGGTTAGGTCTGGCTTCACTCGCCACCTGGGGTTTTTCTTCTTCTTCGAGCTCCCCGATCTCCGCCTGGATGCTTTCCCTTTGACCCTTGCGGATCACCTCCATCGTAACGGTTTTGCCAACTGGTGTGGAGGCCACGACATAGGGGAGGTCGTCGGACTCACTAATATCCTTTTCGTCGAATGTAACAATCACGTCTCCCCGTTCAATTCCAGCTTTTTCAGCGGGCCCGCCCGCCACCACATCAGCAACTAAGGCTCCCTTTTCGGTTGAGAGTTTGAGCTTATCCTTAAGCTCAGGTGTGACATTTTGTATCACGACCCCGAGCCATCCTCTCACCACTTTCCCTTTTTTCAGCTGAGGAAGCAGATCTTTGGCCATATTGATGGGTGTGGCGAAGCCTATCCCGATACTTCCGCCGCTCTGAGAAAAGATAGCCGTGTTTACCCCGATTACTTCTCCCGCAGTATTCAGGAGGGGACCACCACTGTTTCCGGGGTTAATAGATGCATCGGTCTGGATGAAATTGTCATAGGCGCCGGCACCTATCTGTCGATATTTGGCGCTTACAATACCAGCAGTGACGGTATGACCCAAACCATAGGGATTCCCAATGGCCATCACCCAGTCGCCTACCTCCAGTTTATCCGAATCCCCAAGAGGAAGTGCTGGCAGCGCCTGGCCCGACTCGATACGGATGAGGGCCAAGTCCGTCTTGGGATCGCGGCCGATGATCTTCGCGGCAAATTCCCTCTTGTCAGCAAGGGTCACCGTGATCTCGTCGGTGCCTTCAACCACGTGGTTGTTGGTTAGTATGAAACCTTCTTTGTCGATAATGAAGCCGGTTCCCAGACTTCGCTGCTTGAAATCCCTCGGTGCCCGGTCCCCGAAGAAGCGTTCAAAAAACTCCCGAAATGGATCATTAGGACCAAAGGGTGATGGGATCTGCCCTCCCCCCTTGACGACCTTTACCGTACTGATATTCACCACTGACGGGCTGGCATTCTTGGCCAACTGAGAAAAAGACCCGGGAGCAACAGGCACAACCGGGCTCGTCTGTGCCTCCGGACCTGATATAGGATCGAACAGGGTTGCCAATGAGAAACCGGCAATCAGAAAGAACAGTGACCAAGCGACAATAATCGTCTTCCTCATAACAGTCCTTTTTTCATGCATGGTAGCCTCCTTTAATCTGTGACTACGTTAAACAGCAAAACTCTCCATTAAACTCAACCTATAGACTGGTCTCCCATAAGCAAAACAGCCGAATCAAAAATCCTCAGTCAATATGATTTCAATGAGAAACCCGGGTCCCTATAGATTAAAACTATAAACCATGCCATCCTTTTTTGGAAACGAATTTTATATAAGATAACCAATCCGCAACAAACTTCAAGCTTCACAACCAGTTTTTTCCTTAACTCAGCCAGGGACACGGAATCCCATGTAGCAGGTGTATGTAACATTGATGATTGAAAGGCTGGTCGGTATTTCGTGTGACAGATCAGAAGGCATTTTTCGCTTTGAGCATCCGCGAGATATTGATAAGATACACCGAGCCCGAATTATGCCAATCTTAGCAGACAAAGGTCTCGTATGTACGCTGGAGAGGTCTTGAAAAGGGTTGAGGGTCTGACCTACGACAGGCTCACCTATTTTGTCCGTGCCGGGTACGTGAGGCCTCGAAGAATCAAGAGTCAGAGCCTCTACTATAATGATTTTTCTACTGAAGATGTTGAGTTGATCAAACGTGCATGGGAACTCATTTCCAAACATGATTTACGGATAAAGGTTGCCTTTCAAAGGGCACGGGAGAAAGGCAAAGGCCTGCAACTCAACCTGGGCCTGGGAATACCGCCTCAGAATTCGGAATAAGAGAACATAAACGCGATATTTGAATTCTGAAACCTGGTCCCCCTGGGTCTAGATCATCTGTATAGGTTACTACCGTGAAGGAAAAAGTTACCTGCTGCGGTTTTAGGGTAAGCTTGTCTTTTGTCTCTTATTTAACTCTGACACTATCATTTCCTCGAAGGCCTGAAAGTCCCTCCCTTTCAGAATCTTCCCGTTGATGAAAATGGTGGGGATGCCGCTGATTCCTATTTCTCCGCCTTCTTCTACATCCCTCGCAATGAGATCCTCAAAAGCCGGGGAGATCATGTCTGCGGCAAATCGTTCCATATCAAGTCCGACTTGTCGGGCAATGTGCTCAAGCTTGGCATCATTAATGAATCTATGATTCTCAAATAAAGCCCTGTGGAAGTCCCAAAATTTCCCCTGCCCATGAGCTGCTAGCGCCGCTTTGGCGGCCTTTCTTGCATATTTGTGCATGGATAAAGGAAAGTTCTTGAAAACCAGCTTCACCTCATGAGGGAACTTATCCAGCACCTGCTGGAGTAACGGCTCGAGCCGTACACAATACGGTCACTGATAATCGCTAAACACTGCGACTGTGACCGGAGCGTCTACCGGGCCTCGAAAAGGTAACCCGGAAACGCTCATTGAATAAATCCACTCCAGTTTGATAATCTTGAGCGTCCTTGCTGAACTGCTGGTCAGAACAAGCGTGTCAGTTCTCGCCGTATATCTAAGTCTGTTGAACACCTTGTCAACAGGAATATGATTGGTGATCTTATTCTTGGAAATCGTGTATATCAACACCTCTCCCGGTACCAGGACGAATATTAGTTTCCCATCGGCAGATGAAGCAACATCCAAAGGCTCAGCATCCAGGCTCACCTGTTTTGTTACGGTCCACTCCACACCTGCATGAACGTGCTGGGGCATGGTAAGACAGCCTATCATTACATAAAAAACGATCACCGCCGTAATTATTCCTCTTCTCATTAACCGCTACCTCCTCCCTTAACGATTGCCTGCTATGCTACTACTCGAACAAACGGATCCCCGGAAAAGTGAAAGCTCCTGAATTGCATATCCTCCAGTCTGCCATCATCAAAGGCTTACACCAGAAGATGAGGCTTTGAAGTGAGTTTGCCGCGAGTGCCCTCACGGAAATCTCTTCTTGGGTCCTTGACCGGGTGCGACAGCTGTAAGGAATATACGCCAAATACCTCGCCCGATCAATTCCCAAGTGAAGAACCTTACCCATCTTTAAAAGGACATGCGAGCTTCGCCTTGCAACACGCCAAAACATAAACAAAGAGATAAAGCCTGCCTGCGGTGACCCATTTCCGTGTCCCCTCGCCTCACCCCCTTGAGCCAGCAGGAGGAGCGATCCCACGAAGTGGGAGTTCTTCTCTCAAACTGCGTTGACTCATCAGTAAAACCACGCTCTTTGCGTTTTTTGAGACGCTTGACATGGTAGTGCGCTGCTCTTTATAATAGTTGTCGCGGTCAAACGACCACTCACACTCAAGGCGTATCACAACCGGCCTAACGGATCATCCTGTATGTTTGTTTACGTGTCAAGAGTGGCATGATTCCCGGTTTTGGAAACGGAGGCAAGTAAGGTGTCTCAGATAAACCTAAGACGTTTGCGGTTAACAGATAGAGACCTGGATTTCCTGGTAGAGACCGCATCCCCCGATGTGGCAGATAAGACCCGACTCAAGCAGATCATCAGTAAAGATGAAGATTTCAGAAGCTCGTTTCTGACCGACGAAAAGGTATTTAAGAGAGTTATGGATGATGATGAGGTTTTCTTGAGAATCTCACCCGCCTTATTCTTCGAGGTCTTGCTCAGGAAGGCGACCGAGGATTTAGAAGGAGCGAGCTACACGGTTGAAAGATCGAGCACCATGAAAATCCCGGTATTCGACACCAAGGAGGTGGCGGAACTCTTGGCAAAGGAGTCCCTCCTGCTTTATCTAGCCGACATGCTCTCATCCTTTACGAAGATCGAGAGTTACGCCATTTCAATTAGGGTGAGGAAAGGGGTCTGGAAGAAGATCCGGTTTAATGACCTGGATATCCACAGCCTGATGAGTTTCTGTGAGGCGGTGGAGGAAGAGTACCGGTTGGGATTCTATAAGAGGATCGCCGATATCTGTCTCTTCGTTTTGGGCATCTTTCCCGATCACGCTGAGCACGACTACCGCTATCCCTTTTCAGGGCAACTCAGGCCCCAGATACGAGGAAGGTTGAGGTTTAGTACGGAAGATTACGAAAAGGAAGGGCGAAGATTCTATAAGTTGGCTGCCGAACACCATTCGGCAAGAGAACTGAATCTGTCTGAGGTTTTTTGGACCCTTCATGGAAATTTTGGAAAGGCCAGAAAACCACTGAATTTTATTACCGACCACTATCTGTCCTATAAACGGCAGCGGGTTTTTATCTAGAGATAAGGCCTGTTATGCAAATAAACAGCGCCAACTTTGGCTGGGACAGCCTGTACTACCCACGTAATCGCTCTGGGAACGCATGCGTGTTGCTAAGGCAGCCTATAGGTTATTTGTTTTGACCTTGCCCAATAAGCTGAATCCGAACAAAAGATGATAGTAACCCAGCGAAGCCGGTGACATATCTGGAAAAATCTCCCGGCAAAGCCAAAGGCGGTACCCAAGATAGAGGAGAAGCGAGCATGTCTACTTATGAGATCTATGCCCTGAAGTATGCGGGCCCGTTCTTGAGCTCCGGCGCTTTTCTCATGTGGCACAGGGACTGGGAAAAGACCGTGGAGAGGAATTACTATATCTGGTGTGCAAGGGGAACTCGGGACACGGTAGTTGTCGACACGGGAGTATCACCTGAGTTGGCCAGGCAAAAAAACCTCACAGGATACATAAGTCCCACCCAAGTCCTATCCCAACTACACGTCAACGCTCATGAAGTCCGACACGTTATACTAACGCATATACACTGGGACCACGCGAGCGGTGCATCCCTCTTTCCGAATGCCACCTTTTATGTCCAAGAGGAGGAGTATCATTTCTGGCTGAAAGATCGGATTGCCGCCCGTCCTCCCTTCCAATATCTTTTGGATGAAGCTTCCAAAGAATACCTGGCCTCCCTTGAAGGGACAGAACGTCTTGTCCTCCTCAAAGGGGATTGTGAGATTCTGCCAGGCATTGAATGTCTTCTTTCTCCCGGACATACACCAGCACTTCAAACTGTGGCCGTGCACACCGAACAGGGTACTGCTATTCTCGGGTCTGACTGTGCCCATGTCTTTCGCAACTACCAAGAGGACTGGCCGAGTTCCCTTATCGTTGATTTGGTCGGATGGATGAACACATATGAGAAACTCCGCAATAAGGCCTCTTCCCTTGATCTTATCTTTCCAGGTCATGACGTGCTCATGATGGAGGCCTATCCTGAAGTTGCGAAAGGTGTCACGAGGCTTGCGTAGGAATCCCCTATCCCACGGCTGCTCTCCCTCCTCGCAAGGATCTGAGCGAAAATCTCTGGGTCACAACACTGAGGCATAAGAGAAAAAATACATCCTGGCAAGGAAAGCTCACCTTTCAAGAAGGGGCCTGCAGCACAGTATGTTTCGACAAATCAATTAGGTAACTCCATTCCGCGTCCGTACAACTGTAAACTCTTCTTTGCCTAACATCAACTCTGTCCAAAGGGGTTCTTGGAAGACAAGGTGAGAAAAGCGTGGCTGGAATTCTGCTCTTTGCGGGCGCTCATCCATCGACTCGGCCTATCATTGGGAAAACACGGCTGTTCGTTTGGCTGGTGAGCCTCGCTCTCTGTTTCTACACGCGGAAAAAACTGAAGTGGTATTGGAAGGCCAGATAAAGAACGCAAGCATCTCTTCCGGGACACGCGACTCAATCATCCAAATATGCACGGCCTAGGTTCCCGCTCCTTTACCTGCCCGGACCGTCAAAACAGCGGTATTGCCGGCATGCAATACCTTATCGGCAACGCTTCCGAAAACCCACCGGCTAATCCCCGACCGTCCGTGGGTTGACATGGCTATGAGGTCTACTTCGTTGGCCTCTGCATAGTCAATGATCTGGTCTGCCGGAGGACCTGAGCCCAAAGCATGGGAGATGCTGAGCCCTTTCTCGAGAGCCGACTTTCCGATGTTCTGGAGATATGCCATCGCAGCTGCCCGTCTGTACTTCTCTTCTTCCTCGTACATCTCAGAAGACATGGAAGCGCCCTCGGTTGCCAAAATCATTACATGTTTCACAACCTGGAATAAAATGAGCTCTGCCCCTAATCGCTGAGCAAGTTCCACTGCCCACGGGAGTGCTGCCTCTCCTACATCAGAACCGTCCAATGGGACGAGAATCCTCTTTACGAGCCTGCGCTGTTTACGGGCCACCTCATCCACCGGAGCCCTGACGAGCAACGCCGGCCTGTTCGTAGCCCGAAGAACCTTAGCAGCGACGGTCCCTAAACGCCACGGTCCTTTCTCCGACCGACCACGGCTTGCCATGGCTATGAGGCTTACATCCTTTTCATCGGCGTATCGAATTATTTCATCGGCGGGGATCCCGACAAGAACCTCACTTCGCACCGTGGCCTCCACCGCAGCACCCCAATCCTTGAGCTCACTCACAACCTGTGCCGAAACGCGCTCCAGGTAAAAGCGGTAGAGGTTATCTTCTCCGTCACGCGTGGGATCGGAAACGCTGACCAAAGCCAGTTCCGCTTCCGTTTTTGAAGCGATCTCTTCAGCATAAGGCAGAGCGATCTCTGCTGCATCGGATCCATCCAAGGAAACCATTATTTTTTGGTACATGAGCATCCCCCTTTTATTTGGTTCATGGTATATCGATCTGCCCATCCCTGACAAAGCGAAGCCATAAAAGACGTTATACCCCTTGTAGTCGAGCATCTTAAATCGTCGATCTGATGCAGGTCTCCCATGACTACCGAAAAATGGTTGCCATATTTGGCTCTGCCCTTTTCCTGAAAAGGCTCGCAGGCGATGAACTTCCCGCCCCACAGGGCGAGGCACTCAGGTATTTTTTGGCAAGGGACACCGAGATAGAAAAAAACCGCCGTCCCAAGCATCGAATCCTCAAATAGGCGTATCCGCTTGCACGGTAGAAAGCCTTCATACGAAAACGGGAACTAATTGGGCAGGGATTTTCCACGGCATAGGTCCGCGCCGTCAAAGCATAAAGCCAAGGAATCTTCATATGAACCTCGCTCGCCTTTTGTAGAGAATTTAAGCATAAAGCGGTATCTGTTTCAAGGGGTTTTAGCGCACCTTCAATATCGTCTGGGGCTTAACGCTAAAATGAGATGTAAAGGGCAGCCTGCGGAAAGCTTCATTTCTTTAGAGCAGCCATTACAGTTTCCGTTTGAAGATCGACAAATTTGCTGATGCTTAGACGATCCTTGAAATGCCATCCTTTCAGGGCCCACATATGGGCAAGCATCATGATGTTGTAAGACATGAGGTCTGCATCAACCTCTTTAAATACACCCTGTTCTGTCCCTTCACGTATGATCTTAGCGAAAATAGTGCTTACATCCACCTCAAGCTGCATCACCCTCGCCCAGTGCTTTCACCCTTCACTTTCCCTCCATTGTCCTTTATCGCTGTCCTTTCTTGCCTGAGTGGCCCAATTCCATTTTACCTTTTAGCAGCCTGCCCCATATGATATACAAGGGTATCAAATAGATTAAGCGATTATTTACTGATGTGACATTTGCCCGGTTTACCCGAACTGCCGGATTCAGAGGTTGATACATGAGCGCCCTAACAGGAGAATTTAAACAGATCGGCGTGATACGCTCACCGTATCGTGAGCAAAAGCATGCCCCGTTCCAGGGAAGGCATGCCCGCGACGAAAGCACCCTCGAGGTGTTTAAGGACTATGAGTCCGCACTTCGTGATATCGATCAGTGTTCACATCTCATCGTGCTTTACTGGCAAGACAAGGCAAACCGAAACGCGCTCCAGACCCGTACCCCTTGGGGGCCTGAGACTCACGGCGTGTTTGCAACGCGTTCACCTAACCGTCCCAACCCCATAGGTTTCTGTGTAGTCGAACTTCTGGAGCGCAATGGCCGCCTTCTCAGGGTTCGCGGTATGGACGCCCTCGATGGCTCCCCCCTGGTAGATATCAAGCCCTACTCCCCACAGATCGACTCGGTTCCCCATGCGCGAATCGGCTGGCACAAGAAGCGAGATCTCAGGCCCGAATAGCAGGAGTGTGAAGGAGAGAAACCAAGGCAGATAATGCTTAAGATGAGGATCATAGTCGTTGATCGCACCAGATCGCCCTTTCTCAAAGAGGGCGAAGTATTCTATCTGGATCGTCTCCGAAAATACGTTCAGGTGGACTGGGTTGAAGTGAAACCCGTCAAGATTTCACAAGGAAGACCGGCACCGGAGATTCTGGCTGGCGAGGGCGAGAGAATAGTGCAAAGGCTGACCCAAGGCGATTATTCGGTTTGCCTTGATCGATCTGGAAACCAATATGACTCTGAGAGATTCGCAACATGGCTAAATTCATTAATCAATAAGGGGGAACAGTGGGTCAGCTTCATAATAGGAGGTCCTTTGGGGCTTTCGAAGGATATCCTGCATCGATCTCGTGAGGTCTTATCCCTGTCTCAATTCACGTTGACCCATGAGATGAGCCGCCTAATCCTTCTGGAGCAACTTTACCGGGCTTTTACCATTCTCCGGGGTGAGAAGTACCATAAATGAGCGTTCGGTGACGGGCCTTGTTTTTTGAATGATATGTCCTTTTGACTGGGCGGTGGTAAAGCCGGCTACCTAACAATCACGCAGGTCCGGTCCGCCCTATGAGAAACCTTGTTGGATACGCTGCCTAACAGGAGGCCTTTGAAACTGCCAAGCCCGCGACTGCCCATGACAATCATATCTACATCGTGGTCCTTGGCATAGGCGATAATTCTTTCAGCCGGATCCCCCTCCATCACGGCCGCTTTGACATGTTGGACACCTTTCTTACTGGCTTCATCTTGAGCCACGGCGATGATCTGATCTCCCAGGGCCTGCAAATCGATCCTGTCTGATATCACATACTCTCCCATCCCTTCGGGGACTATGGGTAGCTTGTACACATGGAGCAGATGCATGACGGCATCGTCTTGTTTTGCCAAATTCACTGCAAAATCGATCGCCTTTCGCGCCTGCTCCGATCCGTCAACCGGTACGAGGATTTTTTTAGTCATTCTTGTCCTCCCTGCTGATCCATCACAGCTATCCATATTTGTCTAGTATGGGGAGATATGGTATTCTTGTCAAAGAAAAAGTCCCAGGGCAAGCCCTCTACAGAAATGTCTCAGCGCTGAACAGAGATATTGACACCACCAAACCCGTGTACTATATGAGCGATGATCAATTTGCAGTACTTCTTCGATTAACACTAACTCAACCCTTTGAACCGAATGCCTCGGAAAATCTTCTACGGATGGTGGATCGTTCTCGCCTGCTTTTTCATCGGGCTCTATGTGGGCGGCACCACCTTCTATGGTTTTACCGCCTTCTTTGAACCCATCAGAAGGGAATTTGGCTGGACCTACACCCAAATATCGCTTGCCGCAAGCCTTCGCGGCCTGGAGATGGGTATCTTCGCCCCCTTTGTGGGATTTCTTGCCGACCGCTTTGGATCAAGAAAGCTCATTCTTTGGGGAACGATTCTGGTCGGAGTTGGGCTTATCCTCCTCAGCCTGACCCGATCACTCGCCATGTTCTATGGTTCCTTTTTGATGATCGCATTCGGGGCCGGTGGCTGCACTTCTGTCGTGACTATGACTGTTGTTGCTAACTGGTTTCACAGAAATGTGGGGGTGGCGCTCGGCGTGATGGTGTCAGGATTCGGGGCCTGCGGATTGATGCTCCCCCTCATCGTCCGGCTTATCGATGTCTCAGGCTGGAGGACTACCTTTATCGTCCTCGGATTGGGGATGTGCATTCTTGGAATACCTCTCTCGTTCGTCATCCGCAACAGACCGGAACAATATGGATATCTTCCCGACGGAGAAGAATCCAGCGATTCAATGCCAAAGATTGAAATCCGAAACAAAGGATCGGAAATCGGCCTAAGGCAGGCGCTGAGGATGAGATCCCTCTGGTATTTGAACTCCATCGAACTGATACGCATGATGACTGTCATGGCAGTAATCACCCATGTCATGCCATACCTCAGCAGCCTCGGTATACCACGATCAACCGGCGGGCTGATAGCAGGTGCCATACCCCTGTTCAGCATCATCGGAAGGTTTGGTTTTGGATGGTTAGGCGATGTTATTGACAAAAGGTACGTGATGGCACTTTCGTTTGGTCTTATGAGCCTAGGGCTGTTGGCCTTCTGCTGTGTTCAGGTGGTTTGGGTCGCATGTGTCTTTCTTCTGCTGTTCTCGCCGGGCTATGGCGGAGGAATGGTCCTCAGGGGGGCAATCCTCAGGGAGTATTTCGGAAGGGACTCCTTTGGAAAGATACTTGGGATCACCATGGGCTGCGCCGCAGCTGGGGGAATTATAGGTCCTACCCTGGCCGGGTGGGTATTTGACACCCTGGGGAGTTATCACCTCATCTGGCTTATTTACTGCGGGCTGATTGGTCTGACGATATGGTTGATATTGAGAATCCGGTAAGTTTTCTTGAAAAAAATAGGCGCTCACCCACTCAGTGAGCATACCTGCTCGAAGCCCCTTCACCTCTTATCTTATCAGGAAACAGATCCGAAGTATTCTCTTATCCTGCCGAGCACGATCTTCGCGATGTCTTGCCTTTTGTGCACAGAATAGATGCTGACATTCTTCCGAAGATCCATGGATCTCCTGAACTGGGTAACATGCTTGTTGTCGCCAATATGGACAGCCGTGACGCGATTTTCCAGCTTGTTCAGGTAGCCGATAAGCGTCTCGAGGTTGGTGATCTTTCCGAGCCCTGGCTCTCCGATAATCAGTTTTTACCGCGATTGAGCGCGGTGAGGAGGCTGAACAGCAGGGCCGAGTTAAAAGGCTCTTCACCGACCCTCATGTCCGGACGATTCAGATAGAGATTATCCCGAATAAAGCCGTAGATCGCCCGGGCCTTGTGTCTTAAATCGCTGTTTTTCATCCGACTGACCAGGAATTGGAATCATGTGCTTGAATCCCTATACAATTTCAGCATAGCACGGCAAAAATGCCTTTACAACTGAATGTTAGGATCTCCATCGTGATCGCTTTCCCCGCCCTGTCCCTCTCCCCCATGGATAATTCCACTGTGCACAGCTCTCCCGCATCGCAAAACCCCGTCTCTCATCCCCCATCCCTTTGCCTTATCCCTTAGCCCCTAGCAGCTTTCGGTTAGAGCCGAGAGCCCCGAGACTCGACACCGGTCTTTGCTCTCTATTTTATTTGTTTCAATATAGTCTTGCTTTTTTGTAGAAGTTCGTGTAGTAAAATTTTTTTTACTTTCCAATATCTTTTCCTGAACTTCTTTCCATTCTCGGAGGAGAGAGAGCGATACCGTATTCTGCTCTTCAATCTGCGCGCCCGTTCTATTTTGAGCTCGAACGAGCGATCATGCTATATTTAAGGTTTTTAATTGGGGGGTTTATCCAGATTGCGGCCCACAAATTCCATGCAGCTCGAAGGCGCATGGGCTTCAACTTTCCGGCAAACGCAGGTGGGGTAAATTGTATTGAACGCTTGTGATAACCAGGAGATCCGGTCCTAGCCTTTCGGACGATTTAGCGAGTAGGCAAGACAGTGTGAACTTAATTTTTGGCATGCAGCTCACTGCCGGGAGACATCCTCTAAAATAACCTAAGCCAATTTTTCCATTTATGGGGGGCAGATGAAAAACCTCTGTGCTGTTGTCTTCTTTGCTCTGTTGGGAACGGCACTATTAGGGAGCTGTGCCACCACCAAGAGCCTAACGGTTAGTCCCGCCTTCTGGAAACAAAGAGACAAAACCATTGGCATTGCTCTCGTTTAGTTCCCGCGCGGCAGTGTGCAGAACTTCGGAACCTCCATGGGTAACCTGGCGCAGCAGCTCAAAGACGAAGCCAGAATGGCAAGCGCGACCGCTGCGCTGGAGTCGCGGCTTCGGGGCACCTACCCCGGTAACTTCGCTCGAGTTCAGGGCCTTTTCGCCGAAAAACTACAAGCTGCCGGTTTCACGGTGGTCAAATTAGGGGATAAAGTCAATCTCAAGCACCTGCCCAAGGGCAAGCTCTCTTCTTCAGAGTATCCCCAGCACGATTATCGCCCTGTTGGGCAAAGGGCAGGGGTCGACCGGCTCATCGTTTTGCAGTTAACTGGTTTTGGCACGGCATGCCTTTTTATGGGAACCTACCCCCAGGGCACTCAGGTAAAGATTCAGGTCAGGGGTGAGATGATCGACGTCAAAACCAATAAATTGCTCTGGCGGACGGAATTTGCGAAAGGGAGCTTCAGCAGGGCCGTTGAAGGCAAATGCACCGATCCGGCTGATTTCCCGACCATAGTCGAAGCAGTAAAACAAGATGTCGATAAGGCCGTACGTTTTCTGTATGAAGATTTCTTTGGCGAAAGGCCGGGTCTTTCGTGATCTCAGGGTATAAACACTTGTGTATCAAAAGCATGGATTTGTTTCTTGAAGAAAGGAGGGAATCATGAGAGAAAGAAAACGTCAATTTCACCTCAGCCTTGGTATCGCCGTGTGCATCTGTCTGTTATTGCCGCTATCAGTGCTTGCCGGCGAATATGCGGGCACCCCTGCCGCCGAAGGCAGCGGCATATCGGCTATGGACAGTCCCTGGCAGGCAGCTCTTTGTGAGCCATGCACTGTCAATGCTGATTGTGATGCTGATCTGCTGTGCGGTTCAGCGATTGGGGGCGGTACCGATCGCTGCATTCCTGACACGGTTCCGGTTGGAGACACTTATGAATGTTCTGCCGGTGACTCAGGCAGTGGGTGCCTTATCGATACCGTAGCCAACGGGTTCCGTATGGCAGAATAAAGATAACGAATCGTTGATTCCATCCTGAA
This sequence comes from Desulfatiglandales bacterium, assembly GCA_035527895.1. Lineage (GTDB taxonomy): Bacteria > Desulfobacterota > DSM-4660 > Desulfatiglandales > B25-G16 > JADFWK01. The sequence continues at coordinate 10,273 of DATKZQ010000164.1, read as the reverse complement.
AAACTCAGGAACTAATGGGGAGAATAGGTTATGGCGTTTTAACCTATGCAGTGAAGCTTTGCCGTGATTTCATCGGAGCGCATGGGATTCCGAAACGTTGAGGAAAGGTATGAAGCAATGAAGGCAAAAGCAAGGTCCAACCTGTGGCAAAAAACAGGGTCATCGGTGACCCTGTTTTTTTATGCAATCCCATCTCTTTCTATATAAGCCGAGCCTCGCAGTTGGTTGCGATAGAAAGCGTATTCTCCTATAATGGATAATACGTTGCCGCGGTATGCCCTTTTTTATGGCAGGATACTTTTTCGAGGAGGTCATCATGGTATTCTTGGACCCGGAAAAACCGATTGCTACCTGTGTTTCCGAAACTTGTGAGGATTGCGCCGTCCGAGGTATCGTGCACTGTCACTTCAGGCCCGGAGACCTGATCCATTTCCTGTGCATCGTTCTGCCGGGCTTTTTGGTCGGAGGCGCCGGGATTTATCGTGTGAGCGAATGGTTGTTGGGCCTATGGATCCTGCTGATAATCGGCTACTTCGGGTTTTTGGAAATCCGGGTCATGTGCTCACATTGCCCTCATTACGCGGAGCCTGGCAGCAGCTTGAGGTGTTGGGCAAACTACGGTTCACCAAAACTATGGAAATATCGCCCCGGACCAATGACATTTATGGAGAACCTCCTCTTCCTGGGCGGGTTCGTGGTTATCTGGGGGTATCCGTTGGTCTTTCTGGTCATGGGCAAGCAATGGTTCTTGCTGATCGTGTATGCAATTTCCACGGCGGGCTTTTTCATGACCTTAAAGCTATTCCTTTGCTCGCAGTGTATGAATCTTGCCTGCCCGCTCAATTCGGTCAACCACGATACCACGCAAGAATTCCTCAGACGAAATCCTGAAGCCGCCAGGGCGTGGGGTGGCAACCCGCGATCACGCGAATAGTCTCGGTGAAAAAGGCAGGGTGACCATGAGAGGAGGAATGACCAAAAAAGGTTGTGAGGGTGGCGATAAACGGAGACCCGAAATCAGCAGGAGGGACTTCCTGAAGTATTCCGCTGCTGCCGCGGGCGGGCTCCTATTGCTTGGTTCAGGAGGAGGTTTGGCTATGGAAAGCTCGAAAAGCAACGTGGCGCTGTTGCGTACCGAAGATCGAAAATCAGCAGTGGGTCCGTGCATCACGGCTCTGAACATAAACCCTATTCGGAACAAGGATGTCTTGATCAAGCCCAATTTCAATACCGCAGACCTCTTTCCGGGATCAACCCACGATGATACGCTCGTAGCCCTGGTGAAAGAGGTCTGGAGCCTTGGGGCCAAATCGGTGAGCCTCGGGGAACGGAGTTATCCTCCGACCCGTGAGGTCATGGAGCAGAAGGGGGTCCTTCCGCTTATGAAAGACTTGGATGTCAGGGTAATGGACTTCGACGACCTCGACGAGACCGGCTGGGTGGAGTTCAAACCCAAGGATAGCCACTGGCAGAATGGCTTTCGAGTCGCTCGCCCCATCCTGGAGGCCGAATGCCTTATTTCCACCTGCTGCCTCAAGACGCACCAGTACGGAGGGGTGTTTACCATGTCGCTGAAACTCCATGTGGGAGTGGTCCCCACCCGAAGGCACGGCTATGGTTACATGGGGGAACTCCACGGATCGCCTCACCAGCAAAAGATGATCGCCGAGATAAACACCCCATTCAAACCTGACCTCATCCTCCTGGACGGAATAGAGGCCTTTGTCGATGGCGGCCCCATGACGGGAAAGCGGGCACAAGGAAACGTGTTTCTCGCCTCAATTGACCGGGTTGCTATCGACGCCGTTGGAGTTGCGCTCCTGAAGGTGCTGGGCAGCAATGAACACATCATGGGGCCAAAGATCTTCGAGCAGGAACAAATAGCCAGGGCCGTTGAGCTTGGTCTTGGGGCATCATCACCTTCAGAAATCGAGCTGGTACCTGCTGATGATCAAAGCCGGGAATACCGGGATCGCGTTGTTGAAATACTGAATACGGGCTGATCTCGGCCTGAAAGGAACCCTTTATCAATATTCTCGGCAATCGCTGCTTAGCAACTCACCCCGGCGCTTCGTCCCCCACCCCTGCCCTCCCCCTTTGAAGGGGGAGGTTTAGGGTGGGGGTGGAAGTTACGTAGGAGCTTGCACGCTCTACAATGGTTTCTTCATTCGGATTTTCATACCATAAAGAGGAGGATATGAAATTCACAAGAGATGAAATGAGGCTGGCCCTCAGAAAATGGAATCAGGCGTGGGACAACCATGATCTCGAAGGAGTCATGGGACTATTTCACGATGACGTTCTGTTTGAGAACTGGACCGGCGGTAAGGCAGAAGGAAAGGAGGTCCTCCGTAAGGCGTGGACCGAGTGGTTTGAGAATCATGGTGGATTTCGATTCACCGAGGAAGAGACCTTTATCGACGAGGCTGAGCAGAAGGCCCTGTATCGATGGCAACTCGACTGGCCGTCCCTCGAAAAAGGATATCAGGGAAAACACGAAAGGCGCCGGGGGGTGGACGTCCTTCATTTTCAAGACGGTAAGATCATAAAGAAACTAACCTATTCCAAGACGACGATCGATATCGATGGCAAAAAGGTTAAACTCACGGGACCGGTTGCATTATAAACATTCCTACACCAAACCTATGACATGGCGGATTCATGATGCCTCCCCTTTTGGCGCTGGACTTCACTATATACACGGGCTGCGCCCCTCTAGCCGCTTTATGCACGGGGTCATAGATCTTATGCCATTTTTCACTATCAGATTCGAGAAGAGAACCTTTGTTTTTTTTCGACAGGATTAACAGGATTATTTGGATTCTTCTGTTGCCTTGGTTTCGAGCAGATGGTGGGGAATGAATACAAAGGGAAAGTGCGTCATGGAGTTGCGCCAGAGAATATAGACAATCATGCGCTCTGGTTTCTGTGCTTGGCGTACTGCTCCAGTTGAAAAACGCCTCCGGGATGCTGTTGAATAAGACGGAACAGCTTCTTGGGGGCTATGTTCTTCTTTTTGCACAACAGGTAGATCCTACGCAGTGTTAGCGTGGTCATGGCCACGAGATGTCTGGCGGCAAGAAGCCTTTGTGTATACCCGGAGAAGTCCCCAGGTTCTTGCTCGCTATCCCCTGCTTCCGTTTTACTGTTGCCGGTGATGATGAGCAAACGTCGTTCCATGCCTCTACCCAGGTCGAATTGAGCGAGTTCTTCCCATTTGTCCAAGTTTCCATTCAGATCAGCCACATCGCTGAGTATCTTGAGTCCGAAGGTTACCTCCATACCCGGTATACTAACCAGACGGTCTATGCCAGATTGATCCGGAGGGACTGTTGCGGACAAACCAAGATCATGCATGAGATACTGTATCGCGTCTGTGAGAAGCAGTACATTATTGCTCTTCAATAGACAATCAAGCGGTCGCAATGCAGTTTCCGTTTCATGTGTTTGGCGCATATCATTTCTTTGGCCCTTTTCATCGTCCTTGTCTTGCATGAGGCTAGTCTCGACCTTTGCAACTACGAACATACCCACCAGGCAGGCCAATGAGACCAGATAGCGAGAGTTGCCAGGGTATTTCAGCAATGCATAGAAGGCGAAAACCGCCAAGCAAAGTTGAAAGAGCAGGAGAGTTTTCTGTTTCATAGTGCGCTCCCGTCAATTGAACCCTTTAATTTAACAAGCAATCTTTATGCCAGACTATCTATTAAAAACAGCTCGACACGATTGTGCTTGCAATGGGTCACCTCGGTTTGCCCAAGAAAATAGACTCTCGTATATCACACATCGCAAATCTCATATCTCATATCCCCTATCTACCATGAGACTTGGCCTATTAATCTTTTCCTTTCACAATGGATATTTTAACTGAGAGCTCAAGCTAAAACTGCCTTACCCCCCATTATCACAATGAAAGCGCCGTTCTTTAATTGTTCCATGTATTGCCGGCGATGAGCAAATGTGACGCCACCACGATAACCAGGTGATGCAGAGCTTTGCTCATTTGATTTAAAGAAAAACAGAGGGAAAAAATGTCGAGGAAATAAAAAAGCTTGCTTTATTTCATGATTAGTATAAAGTGAGAACCTACAAAAAGATCTGTAATTTTACCGTTCTTTCTTATTGTATCCTAGGTACTTGCTGTTGGTGTTAATGAATGTTCGCTCACTGCTCTCGCGCTGGGCTGGGTGCCATCCAGCTAATGCCACCGTCATTCGGCTAGGCCCTTCTGCAATCCCTCATCCGATTCAGAGGACCCTCATCAAACGGGTTCCGGAAAAACCATTCCTTCACTTCCAATTGAATGCCCGTAAAAACCGGCTGTGCTGTGACTGCCGGCTTCCAGTTCTCCGTCATTGTAACTATTTCCCGTTTTCTATAACCCGCGCAATGGGCTCCGCATATTCCTCAGAAATCTTCATGGAACGGGATGACTTTTTGGGAAGCGAAAACCAGGTTTTCAATTCTTTTGAACCCTATGTTTAAAGCAGGCCGGTGTACCCGTAACGGGGTTTTCGATTGATACCTGGCGAGCGGGATCTGATGTACTGCCCGGTGCCTCATTTCGATGCATCAGGCTCAAACATTGCGATTGGGTTTTTGCACTATGAGTTCAGGATAAGAATCAGGCTATAGCTGCCGAACAGTTTCTTTCATACCATAGTCCCGATCGAACAAGCATCGGATTTGAGTCGACCGGCACGGAATGCTTTTCCCCCGGGAGTAAGACCCGGGCTCAAACACATATTCCTTGCCAGAGAAATAACACCGAATAGCCGACACATTTTTTCCATTGAGGAGGAGGTCTCAATGAACATCTATGTCGGTAATTTGTCGTATGAGGTCACCGAAGAGGATTTACAAGAGGCCTTTGCGAGCTTCGGGCAAGTTGCGTCTGTAAATATTGCAAAAGACAGGTGGAGTGGCGGATCGCGAGGATTTGGATTTGTAGAGATGCCCGAACAAGATGAAGCCCAGTCTGCAATCAACGGCCTGAGCGGCAAGGTATTGAAGGGACGGGCAATCAGGGTCAGCGAGGCGCGCCCTCGCTCGGAAGATCGAGGTAGAGACAGGAGAGGTGGTAGGCGCTCCTCCTATTGAGAGCTGCCTGTCCCAACCGTCCATTCGTCTTCGAACCCGCTGAGGCGCATTCCGTCCGGAAGAAAACTTGAAACCCCTTGCCCTGGCATGAGACGGCAATTGCGAGGACTACCAAGGACTCTCAACCATGGAGATTTACATCGGAACAGGAATTGACTGGATAACCAGACAACAGCGACAGCATGAGGAGGCACGATAATGTTTATACCCATGACCGTATCCGGATTGACCCTTGATCCGGTAACTGAAGGGCCGATTGTTGTCCTGAAGGAGACTCACGGTAAGCGAACACTCCTTATTTGGATAGGACTCCTTGAAGCTAACGCCATCGCCACTGAGTTAGAGGGCATCAAATTGTCCAGACCAATGACTCATGATCTGCTCAAAAACATCATGGAGTTACTGGATCTTAAAATAAATAAGGTGGAGGTTTGCGACCTGAAAGACAACACCTACTACGCCTTGATCTATGTCAACTACGACGGGAGACAAATCTCAGTTGATGCCAGGCCGAGCGATGCTCTTGCGCTCTCTTTGCGGGTCAATGCCCCCATCTTTGTGGCAGAAGAGGTTATTCAAAAATCTAAACAGGGAGTATCGGAAGGCGAAGCAGCGGACAAATCCAAACGGGGAAAGTACTGGAAAGAGATCCTGGAAAGCCTGGATCCCGATGATTTTGGAAATAGTTAATCGAGAGCCCGATGCGCCAATCCGTGAGCACTGGTAGTACTATAGAGATAAGCCTTGAGGGAAAACCAGCATACCCCGTGATAGGGGATGCAGGCGGTACGGACATTTCGGTTTGTCGATAAAGGAAAAATCCTTGATCCAGAGAAGACCTAAAACATGGTTTTGGGCGATCGTTGTGGCCATGAGCATTACGTGGGCTGCCTCGCCCTTGTTAACAGGAAGCCAGGCCGCATCAGGCAAGGTTGCAGCGGTTAACGAGACAGCGATCACCCAGGCTGATTTTGATAGAGAAGTAGAGCTCGCGCAGCGACGTTTTGCCGGCAGGGGGCGTTCTCCCGGCGATTCCGAGCTCTTGGCACTTATACAGGAAGTCTTTGAAAATCTTATCAACCGTGAGCTGCTTTATCAGGAAAGCCAAAATAGAGGGATCAAAATTGAGGAGATCACAATCACCGAACAATACGAGCTCCTGAAAAAACGATTTCCCCATGAAACCGGCTTCAGAAATGCACTGAGCAAGCTCAATTTCTCTGAAACCGGCATGAAATTACAGATTAAACGGGACCTGGCCATTCAACAGCTCATCACCAAACAGTTTGTTCAAAAGGTTACGATTACCGACAAGGAGAGCAAGGCATACTATGACAGTCACCTGCAGGCGTTCAGGCGACCCGAGCAGGTCCGCGCCAGCCACATTTTGATCTCCGTTGATGGCAGTGCAGATGAGGCGCAGAAAGCTGCAGCCCGGAAAAAATCGAAGACATTCAGAAGAAGTTGAACAAAGGTGAAGATTTCGCGGCCCTTGCCAGGGAGTTCTCCCAATGCCCGAGTGGCTCCCGGGGTGGAGATCTGGGCTATCTCGGGCGGAGGCAGTTGGTTAAACCCCCTGAAGAAGTGGCCTTTGCTCTACCGCCCGGTCAGGTAAGCGATATTGTGGAAACTGCTTTCGGATACCATCTTATTACGGTCATCGAAAAAAGGCCTGAGACCTTGATCGGGTATGAGGAGATCAAAGTCAAGCTTCAAGAATATCTGAAGCAGCAACAGGTCGAAAAACAGGTAGATCTCTATATTGAGGAACTAAAGGGAAAGGCAAACGTGGAGAGATTCCTGGCCGAAACTCCAAAGAAGGGATAACTGGTTGGTAGTTTGCTCGTTAGGCTCGACGCTTCGCTTAACACAGGATAAAAGGTTTTTTCCGCAGGCAGGCTCGCCCGGGTTTTCGATTTGCAAAGGCTTCCTTTCTGCTGCGATCGCCAGGCGATATTTCCGGTATAAACACTAACAATAATAAATGGAGGTTCTTGATGAACATCTACGTAGGTAATCTGTCGTTCGATATCACAGAAGAGGATTTGAAGGAGGCTTTTGAGGCCTTCGGGGAAGTTGAATCCGTCAATCTTATTAAAGACAGGTACAGCGGCCAGTCAAGGGGCTTTGGGTTCGTAGAGATGCCAGCCAAGGTTCAAGCCCAATCAGCGATCGACGGCCTGAACGGCAAGGAGCTGAAGGGACGAGCCCTCAATGTCAATGAGGCGCGTCCTCGCTCAGACGACCGGCGAGGCAGCAGGCGACGTTTCTAAGAAAAGGCATTCGTATCTGATGAAGTCTTAACGGACATCCCCCTCGGAAATCATTATATGATCTCATGATGATATTCATCTTGCGATTTGCTTATCCGGGGGGGGCACACTGCCTTTATGCCCGGTGTTTACGGAAATGAACACACCCAAAAATCCACCCCGAACCCTAAATGAGTGACATTTTTTTGAGTAGATTCCCCTATTGAACTTAAGGCCTTGGAAACACTAGACTAGAAAGTAGCCAAATGATAACTGAAATGTAACTACCTTTCCCATGGAGAAACTCCTCAAATTTTGCCCGCCAGGTTTCTAAAGGAACGTTGTCCGCTCTGCTGGGATACCAAAGACTATCAGGTACCCTTTCGAGTTCGACGACGTTCCGAGCGAGAGAACGCCCGTTGAAGCCTTTTTTCCTTCTCTCAGTGCCTTCTCTCATTTTTCCTCACCCGAGCGGTGAACTAACATAGAAAGGGGTATGAAAGCAGAAGAATTCTCAAAGACACACACACATTGCAGAGTGAAGCCTCCCCGTCCTAAAGGACGGGGTATTCTGGCGAAGGAGAGTAAAAGTCCTGGGGTTGCAGACTCCGTCAAATAGAAAGATCTACACGAGATAGGCTGCCACGGTAGCGGCCCGTGAAAGGCAGGTGAAAAACATGAGGGCTCATGAAATGGACGATCTGGTGGGAATTTATCAGAGCGACAACAGCATCAAATGCAGAGACTGCATGGGAGACGAGGATTGGAGAGACCTCAAACAAGAGGACATTATTACTGCTGCCCATGTGGAGAAGGGCGAGAAGTTATTCTACTGCGACTACTGTGAGAAAAGTCTCTGAAAACAAAAAAGGGCGGAGACAAACCCGGAAGACCCCTAGGTCATTGAGAACTGTTCCGTTCAAGGGCAAGCCCGAAACTGCCCTGTTCTTTTCTGCAAATATCCGTCGAATACTATTTACAAGCAGTGAAGCCTCCCCGCTCTGAAGAGCGGGGCATCCTCATAATGGATGGCGAAACACTTAGATATGCAGACTGCTCTGATGCAGCATAAGATCTTTGGCTCACGAAGGAGCACGTTCTCAATTCCACTATGTCCGGCAATCATACACAGAACAAGGGATATAGGCACTACATGGAGCTCTTAAACAAGCTTTTCACGCACGCTAAGCTGAGAAGGGCCCTTGAAAAGATCAGAATTCCCTTGGGAGTTGCCCTCGTCATTCTGTTGTTCATCTATGGCCGGCCGGAGATGTATATTCCGGCAGTGGTCATTTCTCTTTTTGGAGAGCTAATACAGATGTGGTCCTCCGGTTCGCTGGAAAAGAACGTGGTACTCACCATCAGGGGGCCTTACTGCCTGGTAAGAAATCCCATGTACCTGGGGAGGTTTTTTGTCATCTTAGGTGCACTACTTCTGGTAAAGAACATCTACATTATAGTGATCTATGTGGGCGCCTTTTCCTATTACGTGGCAAATAGGGTCAAAAGAGAAGAAAGACACCTGCAAGAGATCTTTGGCGAGCCATATCTGAACTATTGCAATCAGGTCAATAGAGTTATACCAAGGCTTGGAGCCTGTGAAAAAAAGGATACCCTATTCTTTCGGTTTCGCCTGTTAGTTAGAAATAACGAGCACCTTAACTTCCTAGCGCTTTTGGCCTTTTACATCGCCTTTTACGTAATGTCTGCGATTACTCGGTAAGTCAGCCCCCCGCAAGCGCAGCGCACGTTTCCCCTTCCCTCTCAACTCATCCTCCCACGGAGGGGTTCCTAAAGAATTCCAAAAGACTTACCGATAAAACAATATGAATTATTGAAGGTGTTCCCCGTTCATACGGCTTAAAAACCACCATGTAAGGAGACCTCTAAAAAATGAAACATTGGAATCGGTATCGCTTTTCCATGGCGTTTATACTCGCGTTAGTCAGTCTAGGTATGATCTGGGGATGCGATAGCGGCGAAAAAGCGGTAGATGAGATTACCGGGAACCGGGCTGTCAAACAATACCATAAATCGAAAAAAGACATCGAAAAGATAGCAGACCGCCAAGCGGAACGGTACAAAAGCATCCCCGATGATAGCAAGGAAGACCGTTAACGTCTCGTGGAATAAGCTGGCTCAAAAAACGGATGTTATCGGTTAGTGGTGAATCCCTCCAGACTCTTTTGCCGCCTGCCTTGCACGTCCCATCCGCAATGGGCTAATCGGCCTCCCGCCTCAAACGAAGTGATCCTCAAGTGAAACGCTCCTTTGGCGTAGCGGTCCTCAAATCCCGCGTCGCGGGATGCTCCTCACGTCCTGCTTTGGCAGGCCTCTCCCCGCCAGGGGGCAAACCGCTTTCATCCGACCAGCGGCTTGCACAGGATTTCCTGCACTTTGATCTCTTTAAACCTGTTGGAAGAAAACGCAGTCATCACTACCGCCGTATCCGACCCCTGGCCTGATCCGGCAATAACCAGGATTTTCTCTCCTATGTCTACTTTGCCGCCGTCCGTTGCCATCATGGCGATTTCAAAACAGACCTTCATCCCTTGACTAAAGGTTCTCAGGAAATTGGCGATCACCTGGGGGGTGTTTGAGCCATACAATTCCGTGGTGTGAAAAAGCATGGTGCCAAAATGAACCGAATGCCCTTTACCTTCTATCTCTGCGACAAGTTCTCGGGGGAACTTGTTGACTTCCTTAAATCCATATTGCCATGGGACAACCACCAATGTGAGTCCCGCATCGGCAAAGACATCCACGGCAGCCTTTGCCGTTTCTCCCCTGGTGGAGGCCAGAACGATTTTTTTAATATCACCTTCCTTGATCCTCGATTTGACGATATTCAAGACTTCTTGGGTGTTTTCAGGACCCTTTTGCTCGAAATACACAACTTTTTTTTCCATCGTACCTCCTTT
>DATKZQ010000163.1:0-5593 GCA_035527895.1 Desulfatiglandales bacterium | reverse complement strand
AGAGGAATCCCTGGCCAGCTTGACTGCGGCCTCCCTTTTCCCGAGGGTTTTCGGGAATATGCCGATATCCGCGCCGGCGCTAAAGGCCCTTGTTCCGTATCCGGTGATCACAAAACCCCTTACGGATGGATCGTCCGCATAACTCTTAAGGACCGAAAGAATCTCATGGTTAAGATCCTCGTTGATGGCATTCAAGGCCTGGGGCCGCCTGATGGTGATGATCTTGACGCCGTCCACGTCATCCACCAGGAGGTAGCGTTTGAAATCCTGGTAGGCGGAAAAGGGCCGGTTGGCCCGGGGAAAACCCGGGCGATCTTTTTGATACTTTTCGCTGATCCGATTCGTTTCCGCTTCACCCAGATCGCGCATGAGGTCAAATGGCCCTTTTCTGAATCCCAGGGCGATCTGGCAACCGAAATTGAGGTCTTCCTTAGCCCCAATCCCCCTATCCGCGATGTCAAAGGACTGTGAAAACAGGATGCCCAGTATCCTATCCCTGGCGATCTGCTTTACCTCATCGGGGACGTCCACCTTGGTGCCCGGTCGGGGAACGGCCCATTTCTCAACGGAACGGAAGATGGGTGCAGGCCTGTAATGCGCTCCCTCCTCCATCTTGCGGGTATTTGCCTCTACGATAATGGGGTTTCCATTGCCCATATTAACCACATAGAAGGGGCCCTGGAGCACAAATTCCTCGGCTACGGCAGAGATTTGGGCCGCGGTCGCCTGATCCAGGAGGTGGCCTGCCTCATTGACCCAGTTCTCAAAGATCCTGTTAAGCATGAAACAGATGACATTGTCTGTGATCACCGGTGCCTTGCCGGTGTGCGCGAAGAACCAGAAGAGATAATCAAGCACATCCGTGGCTATCCCCTCCCAGTTAATGACCTCGACCCCCGGGCTGAACCAGGCAGGGGCAAAGAAATGGGTTACCGTGCACCTCTCCGGGTTCTTCATTTTTGAAAAGATTCTGTCCGCAGGAATCGAGCTGGTGTTTGAGGTAAGGATAGCCCCTTCACCAACGATGCCCTCCAGGGTATCGAATATCTCTTGCTTCAGATCGAGATTCTCGGTGGCTGCCTCTATAACCAGACTGCAGTCTTTAACCTGCTCATAGTCGGTGGTATAGACGATATTCTTGAGGACCGCACGGGCCTGCTCCTCACTCATCTTCTTCCGAGCCACGCCTTTTTCCGCATAGGAGCGAAGGCGCGTTTCAGCCCTTTTGAGCGGCTCTTCCACGATGTCTACCAGATAGAGCCTTTTATCCGGCATGGCACTTCTTAAATAGTATCCTATATCAGGGCCGATGCTGCCGGCGCCGATAACCGCCATCTCCTCAGGCAGGGGCCTGTTCGGTCTAATCAGGAACGGGTTTATGAAACTTCGATAAAGTGCTTTCTTCTGTTCCATCCATTATCCTCTTTGGCTAAGCTGACATATGCGAGCAAGTACCCGTATAAGTCAGTGTACTTCAACAGGAGCTCCCCCCTGCTCATCAAGAGAAGCATTGCTCAACTATTCATACAAGGAAATTCCGGGACACAATACCAGATTTGCTTTAACTTAGTTACTACCATAAACCATCCCGCTGAGCGGGGTGACCCAAGCTATGCTATGTAGGTGAGTGGGTTTTAACCTTTTATCTCTCGCCCGCACTCCTGCAGCCAGGAGTGCTCGAGCCCGCTGGCCCGCCAGACTTATGGCGGGCAGGAGCCTCTGAGTAAAGTAACTACCGAATAATTGCTTACCGTTTTATGGGAGAAGGTCTTTAAGGAAAAAAGAATCCATTCTTCTTTTTTCCTTTGAGAACCTTTCCCATACACAATCCCGCGTAGCGTGATTGCACGCCCCAGAGGGGCAAGGTAAGCAATCTCTTGTGTATCAAGAGAGAATCTTGATTTTCAGCACTCTGAGCACTCTGTGTGCTCCGTGAGAGATTAAAGACCCTTTCAGGGTCAAGACAAGCCACTTTTTGCGTGAGAATTCCGATTTGCAAACAGCTCTTTCTTATGGGTGGGAGTATATGGATTCTGGAGTTGTGTGTCAATAAAGATGGGGCCTCATCATGTTGTGGCCCTATGGTTTCGGCTGATCACGTGGCAGATCCTGTGGGAAGGCGATGATATCTAACGGATCTTGTATAAAGGCCTGTGGTACCTCAGTTCCATTCGAATGACTTTATTGAAGTAGATGTCGTTGGGATATCCGTTTGATATCAAATTCCTTATGCAAGTTGTGATCCATAGCAGTGATCACAGATTTTGATAGTTGATCCATAGCCCCTACATCTTGTGGGTGTGCCGGGATCTTTTTGGCAGAACCGCGCTTTTAGGTTTTATCAAGATTTTTATAGAAAAAGGTCAAGCCATTCAACTACGTCCCCACAAACCCACACTGGAATACCCCCATCCATCTCATACAAAAGTACTACCTGCGCTATTGAAACAGTCCCTGAAGCAGCACCAAAAATCATACTTTTTTCCTATTGTATTTCTTACTTAAATCCGGTATGTTATGCAAAAAAGAGGGAAATGTACCCTCACTCAGTTAACCTCACCTAAGCAGAAGTTAACTCATGAAAAACAAACTCGTCATGCACCTACCCCGCTCCTGACAGGGTTGTTTCCTGCCGGGAGCGTACAGACAAAACCAGGCGTTGCTCCCGGACATTGACCTCTGGCTTTCTTTCTCATCCTTTCCCCGTTGACACGATAGCATGCGTCCCTGTTACCTGTGCGTATCCCCCTTGTGCGCAAGGGTCTCACTTCGGAAGCTTCTCAGCATACTCCCTTGAGAATAGCGCACATGACGATTGAATGCTCATTGAAGCCAGGGCGCGGTGAGCGCGGATTTCTTGTGCTTCAATTCATCTCTTGAAACGAGAAAAGGGCACAGGAGGGTGTGGGAGCCCTCCTCACCTCATCTCTCGTGAGAAAACGGAACAAAAAAGATCTTTCTTGCTCCTGAGAGCACCGTGTTCGTCCTGCGGGGAGCCCTCTATGGACCTCCCCCTGACTGATACCTATCATCAATCCATTACCCACACACAGAGGAGGTACGGAACCATGAGAAAAGGGAAAATAACACTTCTAGTAGTGGCATTGATCACAGCCTTTGTGGCCACTGGGCTTCTTTTACCGGGACCGGCTCGTGCCGGGGATCTGGAGCCGCCGGCCGGTCCTGACGATCCGGCAAGTGCCATGTACACGATCGAAGACATTTACCATTATCTGGATACCGGCGTTGCAGGCACGAAACGTACGGGCGGGTTTGTAGAGCCGACATCACCCCCCGGTCCCACAGGACATACCTTAAATCAGGTGCATGATAAGATAGGCGAAAGATGCATTACCTGCACGGGCACTCTTTCAGCCGGAGGTCGCTGGTGCGACAAGGGGAACGGTACCGTAACAGACATGACCACGGGACTTGTGTGGCTTCAGAATGCGGGTTGTATGGGGAAGATGAACTGGCCTGATGCGATAAAAAAGCCGATTGAAGAATTGAGAAATGGTAATTGTGGCCTTACAGATGGTTCTATTTGGGGTGATTGGCGTCTGCCCACAAAGGACGAGCTTTATGGAATAACGCAAGGGACAGAGTATGTCAGATCGTCGGATATGCATTTTTTCAGTAATGTGCAGTCCGGCGGCTGCTGGTCGAGGACTACGCTCGCGTTCGGCAGCGACTCCGCCTGGGGCGTGGATATGAGTATGGTCTTTGGCGGCGTGTACTACAACGATAAGACCGTCATCAGCTACGTGTGGCCGGTGCGCCCCGACAATTGATGATTTGGTCATTTGAGTCATTTGATGATTTAAGGTAGGGGGGACAGGGGGGATATATCCCCCTGTCGACGGCAAATTTTTTTGAGAGGGATGTCTTAAGATGGCCCGTTACGAGCATCTTCCCATCTATAAGAAGGCCATGGATTTTACCATCTATTTCGAGAAGATCGTCAGGAACTTCAGCCGCTACAATAAGTACACCCTGGGAAGCGAATTGAGAGCAGTGAGCCGGGACATCCTAAAGCTCATTATAAAGGCCAATTCTTCCAGGGAGAAACTGCCCATTTTGTATGTACGGAGTAAGGGCCTGAGATGAAGGGAGCGATTCTCATGAAAAATAGGCTTTTTAGACACATGGTTTGTGCTATTTTTTCAATATCATTACTTCTTTTTTGTAGCGATGTATCTGCCGAGAATATCGACCCCGGCAACAGCAACTCCCAGTATGCCTGGGGGGAGAATGTGGGCTGGATCAACCTGGAGCCCGGGGGCAACGGAGGCCCCGGCGTAGAGGTGGGAGATAATACCCTCACCGGCTCCATGTGGGGGGAGAATGTGGGCTGGATCAGCCTCAACCCCCCTGAGGGCGGGGTGAGCAACAACCGCTACGGAACGCTCTCAGGCTACGCCTGGGGAGAGAATATCGGCTGGATTAATTTTTCCCCCACTGATGGCGGGGTCACGATCAACCCTGCCACCGGGGCCTTTTCAGGCTATGCCTGGGGAGAGAATATCGGCTGGATCAGCTTTGCCCCTTCAGGGGTTCCGGTTATCACCTCCTGGCGGATACCCGATGCCGATGGGGATTCGGTGGATGACGACGACTGGTCCTGCTTCATCGCCACTGCGGGATCGCCCTGAGGGGGCTTCTGAGAGGAGGCGGAGGTGGTGAGCCGCTCAGCTCACGCGCCTTCCCTGCGAGTGGGCGGGCCCGGTGCTCGCCCCTTTCCTTGATCGCATACTGCCAGGGTGTGCAGGGTAACCAGCGTTTCAAAAAAGCAGGGTTGTGCCGCTATCTGGTGAAAGATTGAAAGGCCCGAAACCGTCATTCATACAAGATGGAGCCTGAAACCCCGGAAGTCTTTCACCGATTTGTTGAGTCCTAACTGAAGTAGTCAGTGACTGCCCCTCCAAAAATTGGTGAATTCCGGTTGAATTATGGTTATAGACTCATTTTGGATTGTGGGCGAGGGATGTGATCGTCAACTCATTATTCATCATTTTTGGCCCCACCCACCTTCGAGCATGGGGGCAGGTGCAGTGCCGAACCCACAATATGTGGGGGTAGGTAGAATCTAGAAAAAGTTGCGATCACTTGCCAGACCCTCAGGATATCATCCACCTCAAAAACCTGTGATATGTCTGACAAAGCGGGCATGCTTCAAGCATGCCTTCCCTCACTCCGCTAAACATAACAGGCTGATTATGTTTTCCTCCCTTTAAAGAGCAGAAGCGGCCACTTCTTCCGGCACCGACAAAGGCCAACCTACGCAGCCATTCCGTCCCGGAGGGGCTCTTGCCTCCTCCAAAAGAAAGCAAGGCAGTTAAAACAATAAAGCTTAAACTGCCTTGCTATTATTCATTCTCAGAAGTTAGTTACTTATTTAACCCCGTCCCTCTTTTTATATTATGACATTATATTTTAGGGTCGAAAAACGCCTTGACCGATTCTTTTGATAATCATACTTTATGTTCAAGGAATTATTATTAGCTGAGGTTATTTTAGGATTAGGGAAGTAACTATGGAAAGTCCATTCACGCCTTCCGCTTCAGAGCCTCATTATGTGACCAGATTTGATGCT
>DATKZQ010000162.1:0-16608 GCA_035527895.1 Desulfatiglandales bacterium | reverse complement strand
CAGAGGAGTGGGCGTTTCAAAACGGCGCACACAGGCTGGTACCTTAGTGCTAAGGCTTATGGGGCGGTGCGTCGGTTTGAAACGGCCCTGTACGGGGCCTTGTTAAGAGGGCAGAGCAAAAAAAGATATCTCCATGCTTTTCTCCAGTGAGTTTCTTAGGAGAATCATACTACTAATTAGAGTTTACCGCAGAATGACTTAATCCTTGATGCATGAACAATATAGTTATAGAATTAGTTAATGAGCATGGAACCTCGAAAGGTTTTGGAATATCTTGAGGATCTTGCTTTGAAATTGGGCATCGAGGTCGTGTATGCAAACCTCGAAACAAGAGACCCCTTCACACGAGGGGGCCTTTGCAAGGTCAAAGGCAAATATAATATCTTCATCGACCGATCCGAAAAACTGCAGGGCCGGATAAAGATCTTGGCCCGTGCCCTCTCTTCTTTTGACAGAGAAGAGATATATATCCTTCCTTTCGTAAGAGAAATCCTGGAGAAGGCCAAAGATTCAAGGCAGACATGACGGTACACCTGACCCATGACACTCTACCGCAGGCTTCCAAGCCCTCAATGGTCAGGCAATCCTTAACCCGGAACTAAACACTCAACACACTGATATGGTAAAGGAGGAACGGTCATGGCAGTAGCTCACACCAGTCACATCCGTATCGAAAAGCATGAAGGGCCGCACCGCACAGCCCACATTGAGGACTTCGCCGAGCCCGTCCACTTCGGGATGCACGGCGGTATCAAGCGCTTCTATCAGGAGAAATACGGCCGAAAGGTCACCGGCCCTGAGTACCCTGCAACCCTGGACTACGTGATTGCCGGCATTGCCGGGTGACTGACCGGAACCCTGGGGGCCGCGCTGGATGCGCGGGGAATCAACGCTGCTGAGAACCTGGTCGCTGAGGTAGAAGGTGATATCGAAGATGTGAAAGGCGTGCTGAAAATCACGACCATCCGTCTTACGTACCGATTCAAGATCCCGTCAGGTACCAGAGATAAGGCGGAACGGGCCCTGGCCGTCTACGCAGATGGGTGCCCGGCCTACCAGACAGTTAAGGACTGTATTGCGTGCTCCTGGAGCACGGAGATGGAGGAAGGGTAGTTCGAAGCCAGAGAGCCCGGTGGTGAATACGATGCAGCACGGGCCCTTCAGGAAAATACCCGTCATTTTCATAAGTTTTTTGCTAGCCGGTGCACTCGCTGGAACAGTGGAAGCTAAGGCGCCGGTCCTGAGGCTAACGGTAGCTTATGACAACATACCCTGTGACAGCCGGCTGAAAACCGGGTGGGGGTTTTCCTGCATCATTGAAGGCACTGAGCAGACCATATTATTCGACACCGGCGGCGACGCGGGAATCCTGCTTGGGAATATGACCATCATGGATATCGACCCCACGTCGGTGAATACCGTATTCCTGTCACACATTCATGCTGACCACATAGGGAGGTTGGAGGGTTTTCTCAGGCGGAATCCTCATGTAACCGTCTTTGCGCCGGAGTCCTTTCCAATCTCCTTCCGACAGACGATCACTGGCTACGGTGACAAAACCCAAGCGGTGGGCGATCCCATCCGTCTGTTTGACTCGGTGTATTCGAGCTGAGAAATTGGAGACTGGATCAAAGAGCAGGTTTTGAGCGTGGAGACCTCAACCGGTCTTGTAATCATTACCGGCTGCGCGCACCCTGGCATCGTCAATGTCGTAAAGGAAGCCGAGGCGCGTTTCAAAAATGACATCCACCTGGTAATGGGAGGGTTTCATCTGTCAGGTAGGACCAGCGCCCGGATTCGAGAGAGTATCCGTACCCTCAAGGGGCTCGGTGTAAAAAAGGTTGCGCCGAGCCACTGTGCAGTAGAACGCTTGCCTTTGCCGTCCCTCATTTAAGGAACAAGGCGTTCATTTCGTCTCTTCCGGTAATGAAATTTTCTGCTATTGTTTTCTCGAGCTTGTTTTTGGTATACTTAACACTAGGGTTAGCCGCAAAAGGACAGCTTACTCCACGTAGTAGGTGCGCTGGCGCAGCCGAGATCCAATCACGCGCTAATAGCCAGCCGTTCGTTGCTTTACGTGCTGTTGGGTTCTTTTCCAAGCGACTTGTGAAAAAACACTGTAATTTGATTACCCTCCGAGACCTCAGCGGCATGGCGACAGAACCACCTCAAAGAAGGGGTGATTATGTTTTAGGATCAGTTTTCCGTACATTGGTCGCAAAAACCGAATGCGCCACTGGGAAAATTGACAAAAAGCAACTATCAAGAAAAAAGGGGGGAAACACATGGCAAAAAAGAAAAACACCTTGACCACTGCCTTTGGAATCCCGGTGGCCGATGATCAGAATAGCCTGACCGCTGGTGATCCGGGACCCGTATTGATGCAGGACGTTCACCTGCTGGAAAAGCTAGGGCACTTCGACCGCGAGCGCATCCCCGAACGGGTGGTGCACGCCAAGGGCGCGGGTGCATATGGCTACTTTGAGGTAACTCATGATGTGACGAAGTACACCAAGGCGAAGTTTCTTTCAGAGGTGGGCAAGCGCACAGAGCTCTTCATCCGCTTTTCCACCGTCGGCGGCGAGCGGGGATCGGCAGACGCCGAGCGCGACCCCCGCGGATTCGCCATGAAGTTCTATACTGAGGAGGGGAATTATGATTTAGTGGGGAATAACACCCCCGTATTCTTCATCCGCGATCCTCTCAAATTCCCCGATTTTATCCACACGCAGAAGCGTCATCCCGCAACCGGACTTAAGGATGCGGACATGTTTTGGGACTTCCTCTCTTTAACGCCGGAGTCCATTCACCAGGTTACCATACTTTTTTCCGATCGAGGCACTCCGAAGGCCTACAGCCACATGAATGGCTATAGCAGCCACACCTACAAATGGTACAATGATAAGGGTGAATCCTTCTGGATTAATTACCAGATTGAGACCGATCAGGGCATCCAAAACCTCACCCGACAGGAAGCCACCCGGATCAAGGGGGAAGACCCCGACCACGCCACTCGTGACCTGTACAAAACCATTGCGCAAGGGGAGTATCCGTCCTGGAAAGTCTATGTGCAGATCATGACCCTAGAGCAGGCGCGGAAATACCGCTTCGATCCCTTTGACATTACCAAGGTGTGGTTTCACGGGGACTTTCCGTTGATTCCCGTGGGGCGCATCGTTCTCAACAGAAACCCGGAAAACTACTTCGCAGATGTAGAGCAGGCCGCGTTCTCCCCCGGCAACCTGGTGCCGGGCATTGCCATTTCACCGGATAAGATGCTGCAGGCCAGGGTCTTTTCCTATCACGACACCCACCTGCACCGGCTCGGACCCAACTATCACCTGATTCCGGTGAACGCTCCCAAATACGCCCCTGAAAACAGCTATCAGCGTGACGGGTTCATGCGTGTCGATGCGAACGCAGGCGGCAGCCCGAATTACTACCCCAACAGCCTTGCCGGCCCCGCACCTGATCCAAAGGCCGGGGAGCCGCCCTTTGAGGTGACCGGGCTGGCATCTCGGAAGCCTTACACCCTTACCGATGATGATTTCTTTCAACCAGGGGAGCTGTACCGAAGGGTCATGACGGATGAGGATCGGGAGCATTTAGTCGGCAACATCGTGGACCACCTTGCCAATGCCAAAAAACGGATCCAGCTGCGTCAGACGGCGATTTTCTACAAGGCAGATCGCGAGTACGGCCGCCGTGTCGCCGAAGGGTTAGGGCTCGAAACCAAGGAGGTTGAGCGCCTGGCAGGGATGTCTCAAGATGAACGGGTTAAGACGACAGAGCAAGGAACTTACGGCGATACGAAATAGGGAGAACCGTGACCCAGACGGCTAGAGCTTTTCAATACTTTTCTCTCCGGATACTGATTAGCCTCTATGAGCAACAAAGGAGGGATTGGAAATGATTGGTAGGAATTTTCATAAGATTGGTCCTCCTTGTTCAAGGGGATTGATTGGTCTCATAGCACTGATTTTAGTGTTGCCCACATCAGCGATGGCCCAAGAAGGAGAGACCATCGTTGAACAATGGTCCAGGGTACAGGCCCCACCACCGGTTGCGCTTAAACCGGTTCAGGTAAATCCTCAAGAAACCGCTTTTTTGATCCTGGACATCGAACAGCTAACCTGCAACCCGGATCAAAGGCCCCGGTGTATCGAGTCAGTTCCCAAGATCCAAAGCTTTCTACAAAAGGCCAGGGCAAAGGGGATGCCTGTCGTCTATAGCCTGACCGGGAAGGGAACCAAAGAAACCATCTTGCCTGAGGTTACACCCAACGCGGATGAACCCATCGTACAGTCCAGCGTGGATAAGTTCTTCAAGACCGATCTGGAGAAGATCTTGCAGGAAAAAGACATAAAAACGGTTATCATCGCGGGCACCACGGCTGAAGGCGCGGTGTTGCACACTGCTACCGGTGCGGCTATGAGGGGATACAATGTGATTGTACCGGTGGACGGTATGTCCGCCGGAAACTTGTACGCAGAGCAATACACCGCCTGGCATTTGCTTAACGCCCCCGGTACCAGACGCGGCACCACCTTGACGCGCTTCGACATGATTGAGTTCTAGCCTGGCCTTGCTAAAAGTCCTCTGGTAAAAAGGCAGGCCTGTATGACCTGCCTTTTTCTTTTCAATCCCCATGTATGTACGTGACTCTTTTGACCTCGAAGTAGCGATTTTCGCTTCTGTGGTTTTTGGAGGCTCAAACACTCATAAGTACGGATTGCAAGCTATTAGCGAACGCCCTAGATAGCCTTTTCCTTTGACTCCGCACCTTTATTATCCTATACCACCCTTACCCAAACGGAATTCTTACGATTTACGCGGATGTGGTGATGCTATGATCAGGAAGGAGCGCTGTATCACCGAAGGTGGTCTCTCCCGCTATCCTTCCTGAGCACCATAGAATCTATGACAAAAGACAGTGAAGCTCCCCGCGCTTCCGCGCGGGGCATCTGTGGCGAAGCCAAGCGGAACTCCGCCGAAGCCGCCCGTCTTTCCATCCTCCGTAGCTAGGGTTACTGCGGACACTGTCGGCCATAGCCTTTGGCGTCGGACGAGGACGGGCGCCCCACGGGCAACGCCGCGGTCGCCTTTCGCTATCCCTGTCGGGCAGTAGCCTTTGGCGGAGGCTGATCCTCCCCGTGCTGAGACACGGGGCATCCTGGCGAAGGCGAGTGAACTTTTGCAGGTTCGCGATCAATTAGGGCGGCGTTGCCCAGGAGGTAAGGTCTTGCCGCAAGAAACCGAACATCCGACGAAATTCTACGGCTGGTTTGTCGTTGGCGCCTGCTTTGCTGCTACTTTTACTCTAGGGGAAGCCATGTGGACCTTTGGCATCTTCTTTAAGCCCCTGGAGAATGAGTTTGGCTGGAGCCGGGCCGTGGTATCGTCAGGTTACACCGCCTTTCTTATCGGCTACGCTATTTCAGCAATCATTACTGGCAGACTGGCTGACAGGTATAGTCCCCGACCTCTCCTCTTTGTGAGCGCGCTGCTAGCCGGAATTGGTACCTCCCTCTGTAGTCAGGTCCAAGGTATTGGTCAGCTCCGCGTCTTCCTGTTCATTGCCGGGCTAGGCGCCGGTACTACGTTTTCAGTGCCAATTTCAGTTGTGCAGCGATGGTTCTACCGAAGGCCGAACGCAGGCCTCGCATTGGGGATCGTTGTCGCCGGAGTTGGCATCGGTGCCTTAGTCTTCGCGCCGCTTATCAACTATTTGATCTCAAGCTATGGTTGGAGAAACACGTATCTTATTGCAGGGATCCTCTACTTGCTCATCATTGCCGTATCATCACTCGTGATTAAACCCAGCCCCGTACAGCCAAAAACAACCTCGGCGGACCAAGGGGCTCTGCCGAGCGCAGTGAGTATGCCTATGTGGACAACAGCCAAAGCCCTTACTGCCCCCTCTTTTGTCGGTGTGGCCTTTGTCACGGTTACGGTCATTTTGGCCTTCCAAGTTCTGATGGTCCACCTTGTCCCTCACGCAACAGATGCCGGCATCTCTCCAACTGTGTCGGCAGCGGCTCTTGGTCTTCTGGGGGGACTATCAGTTCCCGGCCGTATCTTCTCCGGTTTCATGGCGGAGAGGATACGATGGCAGATGATCCTGGCTCTGTCATGTTTTGGGATGGCGCTATCTCTCTTATGGCTACTATTCTTAGAAAGAGCATGGATGCTCTATTGCTTCGTTTCTTTCTATGGAATATGTCATGGGCTGAGAGTGCCTGCCAATTTCGGTATTCTCGGTGAGTTCTTTGGAATGCACTCGCTAGGAGAACTCACCGGTATTGTTATTGCTATTGGCACGATTATCGGGGCTTTTGCCCCATATATCGTGGGGTTTATCTTTGATGCAGTCGGCAGCTACTCTGTGGCCCTTATCATTATCATCGTATTCCTTTTTACGAGTGGCATCGTAGCCTGCTCACTGAAAAAACCGGGTGCACAAGCATAACCCGTCAGAAATGGCCTTACTATATGTGTTTCAGGCTCACGTCTCTTTTTCCAAGAGCTAATCGCACGCATCGGATTTTCCGTTTTATTAGGGGGTATACCCACATAGTGCGGATGAAACGTCCAGTTCCGAAGGATAACTTTCTTCCATAAATTTGTCTTTGAACACGGTCATCTATTGGTTTCGCTTACTGTATGCAATCTTCCGCGGTCGTGCAGAACGGCCTCCAGGGCAACCTGGTGTTTTCCCTGGCCCCCGGCCTTTCCAAACATCATCGCGGGCGTTTAATCCGTCCAGAATCAAAAAACTCTCAACGCAAACCTTGATGTAGTGAGTTTTTTTCTCTATAATAAATTATAGATGATCTACCCGAAAATTCGATCTCTCGAAAGGAGGGCAAGATGGTTGAAGACAAGGATGAAGAAATCCAGGAGTTCATGCAAGAGATCGCCGACGATCTAGGGTACGCACCCAAGCCCCATAGAAGCAAAACCCACGAAGGATCAGGCGATATTCGGCTCTCAAAGAAATCCGTGATTCTTGGGCTCATCGGCATCGTCGTCATAGTTGTCCTCATATCTGTGTTCTTCGGAGACGGCGGTCTCTCCCAAGGGGATCTGGCTCCTCTTCAGACCAAACTCGACCTCGTTGAGAGGAGAATGACACATCTCGAAGGGTTGGAGTCGAGAATCGCCTTTCTCGAAAACCAGGAAACAGAGTTGCAGCAGTTGATCTTGGATTTGGATAAATCGGGCAGATACCTGACGGAACAGGTGGATGAGATTTCCAAAAAGCTCGGTGGGGTTGAAAAAGGAAAACCAACGGCTCCTGCCAGGGTCAAGACCACAGCGCCAGGGACCGCCGCAGAGAAACCCGTGTCTGCTGAAATGAAGCGTTATCACAAGGTCCGTCCCGGTGAAACCCTATACCGGATCGCCAACCGATACGGAATTTCCGTGAGCGAGCTTTGTCGCCTTAACAATATTTCGCCGAAGCAAGCTATTCACCCGGGCCAAGAACTCCTGATACCTTCAGAATCCGACTAGTGATGGTCCTTTTCCCGAAGACGTGGTTTGACAATCGTTGGCCCGTGTGGGCAGCCCGGTTTCTGTGGTTCCTATCACGCCTGGTTCGAACAAAGGTTATCGGCTTTGACCGATCCAAACAATTCCCGGCCTCCCTCTTTGCTCATTGGCACGGCGATGAGCTTGTGCTCCTTCCTTGCTTTTCTTACTTGGGGATCAGCCTCCTCGTAAGCCACTCCAAGGACGGTGAAATCATGGCCAAGGCAGCCCGCACGCTTGGCTATCGGGTTACCCGCGGCTCATCAAGTCGCGGGGCGGTTGGAGGCCTGTTGGCGCTCCTGAAGGAGGTAAGAGGCGGGCACAACACGGCCCTAGCGGTTGACGGGCCCCGCGGGCCGCGAGGTGTGTGCAAGCCGGGTATTGTCAGGTTGGCGCAAAAGACAGGTGCGCCGCTGTTTCCGATGGGAGTTGCCTCCTCGCGGAAATTCGTCTTCAAGAAGACGTGGAATAAGGTCTATCTGCCCCTACCCTTCTCGCGACAGGTGATTTACCTTATGGAGCCACTGTATTTTCCCGAGAAAGCCGATCCTGAGGAAATGGAGGCCCTCTGCCGCCACGTGGAAGAGGAGCTTCGTCACGCCCAGCAGGAGGCTCAAAGAGTACTTGAATGCTGTCACTAGACCGATCATCGCTCTTTAAGGATATTGCCAAGACTGCAGCAACGGAAAAACCGTTTGGTAAATCCCGGCCCATCTTCCAGACCAGCAGGATTAAACCGCCTACTACGGGAGGTGAACAAGTCCGGGCATCCGCTGCCTGCGGCTTTGTTTGACACACGGGACCGTTTGCTTTATGTTGCTTTCACAATTGCCGCCCGCTGGGATGCCGCCGCATCCAAGCTCTTAATGGAACCAGCGACATCAGGAGAGGATTCATATGATAACGGTAACCGTTACACCCGTACTGTTCGATAACTACGCTTACCTTCTGGTTTACGGCTCCGAAGCCGCTGTTGTCGATCCGGGAGAAGCATTGCCGGTTCTGCAGATCTTAGGGGAGAGCGGACTAAAGCTCACCACGATCCTCAATACCCACTACCACGGTGACCACGTCGGCGGTAATGAGGAAATAAAGCAGGAGACAGGTTGCCAGGTCACCGGGCCGGACGATGCCCGGGTCCCCGGGCTCGATCGAGCGGTTGCGGATGGCGATATCATAACGTTCGGTTCCTCAACAGTGGAGATAATAGCAACACCCGGCCACACGAGGTCAGATGTCTGCTACTATATGCCGCCCTGTCTGGATGATAAGCCCGGCGCCGTGTGGACCGGAGACACCTTGTTTATTGGCGGGTGCGGCCGCCTTTACGAGGGTAATCCGGAGCTCATGTGGGAGTCCCTCTTGAAATTGGCCGCCCTGCCACCTGATACGCTGGTATATTGCGGCCATGAATATGTAATCGAGAATTTCGAATTTGCGCTGACCGTTGAGCCCGACAACCAGACCGTCAGGCGGAGGCTGTCGGATATCAGGGAAAGAAGGAAAGCAGGCCGACCCACGGTGCCATCTACCATCGGGGAAGAGCGTTTGACCAATCCCTTTCTGAGGGCCGTTGATCCCGAAATGGGGGCCGCTATCGGCATGCCCAATTCAAGCGCAGTTGAGGTGTTCACCGAGCTCCGTAAACGAAAAAACGCGTTCTAGGAACGAAATCCGGAGAGGAGGCCTTTTGGAACATCCAACGACCGTGTGATTACACCTGTGGATTATTTTTGACAGCATTGAGGCACCTGTGGTAATGAACTCATGTTTCCGAGAGCCCAGTTCGTTCGTGCCATATCTTTGAACCCAATTTCCGTTTTTTAACCAAATAGCAAAGAAGAAAAGACATGCAGAAGATACCCATTAGACGCGCAGCAGCCGGGATGAAACTCGCCAAGCCGGTAACCAATAAGAGGGGCATGATTCTTTACGGCGCCGGGGTCGTGCTGACCGCTGATAT
Source organism: Desulfatiglandales bacterium (assembly GCA_035527895.1). GTDB lineage: Bacteria > Desulfobacterota > DSM-4660 > Desulfatiglandales > B25-G16 > JADFWK01. Next base: position 7,112 of record DATKZQ010000162.1, on the reverse strand, counting down.
AATTGCCCGGCTTTCTGAGATGGAGGTAGAGCAAATCACCATAGAGGGACACCCGCCAAGTACCGCCGGCGAGGAAAAAAGCCTCAGCCTGCTGATTAAGGATCTGAATGCCCGGTTCAGGTACGTGGAAGAAGATCCACTCATGGGCAAGATGAAAAACCTCATTCTGACGCAATTAAAGGAAAGGGCATAAGGAGCGTGAGCGTCGACAGAGAGGGTATCAGAAAACGCATGGCCACATTGAGGAATGTGCCAACGCTGCCGGACGTATTCGACAAGATTATTCCCTTAATGGAGAGCCCCAATGCCGGCGCTCAAGATATTGCAAACATAATCTCCTCCGATCAGGCCCTGTCTGCGAAAATCCTGAGGGTTGTGAACTCGGCGTTTTGCGGGTTTCCCGGCCGAATCTCGAACATCACCCATGCCCTCATCATCCTTGGATTCGACGTGGTAAAGGGGCTCGTTCTGAGCACAGCCGTTTTTGACATGATGAAGACCGGGGGCTTGCATGGCCTCTGGAAACACTCCCTGGGCTGCGCTGCAGCCGCGGGGGTAATCGCACGAAAAACAAACGCCCCTAATCCAGATGAAGTGTCCACAAGCGCTCTTTTGCACGACATCGGAAAGGTAATCATCCGGATTGAACTGCCCGATGAATCATCTCATATCGATCAGGTGGTTGCAAAGAAGCAAATCTCGAGGTATGAGGTGGAGGAGGAAATCCTTGGATTCAATCATACTACCGTAGGTGACTGGCTCTGTCAGGAATGGCATCTGCCTGCTAAACTTGCTGAACCAATCACTCACCATCATAACCCGAATCTGTCGAAATCCGCCCTAGTGCCGACTGCCACAGTCCATTTTGCTGATTCCCTGACAAGAGGCATTGGCTTTGGCTCTGGGGGAGACGATCTCGTGCCTCAAATTGACCCCCGGGCCTGGGGGGCTTTGGATATTGGCGACTCCCTGCTGGAAGAGATCATCAAGGAAACATTTGATAAACTTGAAGAGGCCGAAGACTTCCTGTCCGGCTAGAGCGCTGAGATATGACTCAAAATAAGAAAAGGGTACTCATAATCGCTGATGATCCGGCAGGTTCGGATGAGCTAAGAGAGCTCTTAGGCGAAAACGGAAGCCATTTTGTAATCGACACCGCAAAATCTTCCATCCATGCCCTTGACTCAATCTATAGTGACCCTCCCGACATCGTGCTCATCTGCCAGTCATCGGAAGGTGAGGGTTGGGTCGACCTTTGTTGGAGAATTAGGGCTGATTCCGTCTTCGGATATTTGCCTATTCTCCTGATACTTCAACCTTCCGATGGCGATCTTGCCATTAACTGGGAGCAGGTCCCCGTTGATGACTACCTTCGAAAGCCCATCACCGTCAATGAGCTGAAAACAAGGATTTTTCTCAATCTGACTCGAACTGCCAGGGCTCGTGATATCAACCCACTCACTCGCCTCCCCGGAAACTACACGATCATTCGGGAGATCCAGAAAGGGATTGACAGTAGCCTCCCCTTTGCCGTGGGATATGTAGACCTCGACCACTTCAAGGCCTATAACGATAAATACGGCTTTTTGAGAGGAGACGAGGTGATCAGAATGACCGCCCGTATTGTCACGAACTCGATCCGCAGACTTGAGGCGGCTGATACCTTTGTGGGTCACGTCGGCGGAGATGACTTCATTTTCATTGTATCGCCCGATAGATTGGATGGGGTTTGCCAAGAGATAATAAGCAACTTCAATCTGGTGATCGGCGACTTCTACGATGAACAAGACAGGGTTCAGGGTTACATTGACTCCGTGAATCGTAAGGGAGAGAAGGAGACATTCCCCATTGTGCCCATCTCTATCGCGGTGGTCACCAACGAATACAGGCCTATCAGGCACATCGGAGAGGTGAGCTCTATTGCAGCTGAGCTTAAGAATCGCGTCAAAGCCATGGAGGGAAGCTGCTATCTAAAAGATCGGCGGGGTTCCAAAGGAAACGTAACCTGATATGGTGCCCGCCCTAGATTGCCGAGTAGGCGTTGTGCGCGAGACTGAGGCCGGGATACCCTTGCAAGACCCTGCAATTTCTGTCGTTTCGGCTTCCGGACCAAGTATTAACAAGTAACTTCCACCCCCACCCCAACCCTCCCCCTTCAAAGGGGGAGGACAGGGGTGGGGGGTGAAGCGAAGCGCCGGGGTCAGTTGGTAAGAATTAACTTCATTTGTAATGCAGAATCATGGAACTTAATCAACTCAAGGCCTTCTGTGCCGTAGTCGAAAAACGGAGTTTTTCGCGGGCCGGCGAGGTTGTGTTCTTGAGCCAGCCCACGGTCAGCCTTCAAATCAGTTCTCTCGAGCAAGAACTGGGCACACGGCTGTTGGATCGCCGGGGGAGGGAGGTAACCGTTACCAGAACCGGCGAAACACTGTACCAGTATGCGCGAAGGATTTTGCAGTTGACAAATGAAGCCGAGCAGGCCATCGAGCAGCTGAAAGGATTGATGAAGGGAGCCTTGACATTAGGGGCAAGCACTATTCCCGGCGAATACCTCATGCCGAGCCTCCTGGCTGAATTCAAGGGCCTACACCCGGCCATCGACATAGACCTTCATATATCCGACACGCAGGGGGTGATCACAAAGGTTTTGGCTCATGAGGTGGAAATAGGGTTTGTTGGGACTCGTGATAAGAGCGACAAACTGATGTTCAAGAGCCTTGCAACCGACAAGCTCGTGCTCATTGCCTCGGCAGATAGTACTTGGCTGCACCAGGACACCCTTACCGTAGAACAGCTCAAGGGAATCCCCTTTATCCTGCGTGAGAGCGGCTCCGGTACCGGCACCACGGTCAAACAGAAGCTGCTTGAGAAGGGTATCAAGGAAGAGGAACTCAATGTGGTCATGAGGCTGGGAAGCACCGCTGCCGTAAAACGGGCAGTGGAGAGCGGCGCTGGGGTTTCTTTCGTTTCTGAAAAGGCGATAGAAAACGAAATCAAGCTCGGCACCATAAAGGTAGTTCCCGTGGTTGATCTGGAGCTGGATCGAGAGTTCTTCACTGTGTTCGAACGTCATAAATCCCATTCTCCGGCGGCAGACGCCCTTCTGCAGTTTTTGGATAAGAAAAAGGAAAAGGCCTAACCCGCCTGAAGTCTGGCGGGTAAAGGGGAGGGTGATTAAACATTTTATCACCCCCACTTCACCCTGTTAAATAAGGATGGCGAAGAATTTGTAAGCTATCTATTTATCTATTCTATGAGTATCTATTTTCCTTATGACAGCTTGTACCACCCTATTTAACAGGGCAGGCCTCCCCCATCAAGGGAGAGGCACTATGCAATAATTATAGGTTTTTGAAGTGTTCACAGAAGAATAGGTGGAGGTACTATCGTTATGGCGGAAAGGATTCTGATCATCATAAACAACGGCCCGGAGGATCCGTGCAGGGTTACTGCTGCCTTTATGGCGGCAAGGGGATTGGCGGAAAAGGAGCATGATATCTCAATATTTCTCCTCAATAACGCGGTCTATCTGATGGTGGAAGGAACCCCGGAATACGTTCAGGCGGCTGGTTTGCCCCCTTTTGAGGATTTCTTTCTCTTCCTCACCGCACATAAGAAGATCCCCATTTACATAGGAGCATCCTGCGCCATTGGTAGAGGGTTATGCGATGAAAAGTGGAACCAAAGGGTTCAATTGAGCTATGGTGAAATCGTGGGTGCGGATAAGCTGACCGAATTGATTGTTGATGCGGATAAGGTGGTTACGTTTTGAACTTACCGGCAGACACCACGCCTCAACTCGGTTCCGTTATTCCATTTAGGAGCCTCTAATACTTTGCTTCCATACGAGTATGCATTCCATTTTATCGTCATCGGGCGGGTCTGCTCACCCTTGTATCAACGAATCATCTTCACAAGCTTGTCCATATCCACGCATGACATAACCCTTGAACCTGCCGGATCAGTGACTATCTTTATTGCAAAACAGAGCCGGTTAGCTTGGCAAGACACCGAGAAAGCGTGCCTTTGAGCTACCTGTTCGGGGTAATCCATGTATGAGTTGAACGCCTCACTTCTAGGATGAAATGATTAAGATAAAGAAATCCTTATGAGTTCACCTATCGAGAACCAGACACAGATCATTTTGGATAGCATCGCCGACGGAGTCTTCACCGTTGACTCCGATTGGAAAATCACCTCATTTAACCGAGCTGCAGAGAGAATAACCGGGATCACAAAGGATGAAGCGATCGGACGGCACTGCTGGGAGGTATTTGCCGCCAGCGTCTGTGAGAAGCAATGCTCCCTTCGGCGTACCATGGAAACGGGTCATCCTATTGTTAATCAGCCCATATATATTGTTAACTCGAAGGGCAACCGAATCCCTGTCAGCATTTCGACCGCCCTTATGAAAGACGAACATGGGGATGTTATAGGGGGAGTAGAAACCTTTCGTGATCTGAGTGTTGTTGAGGAACTGCGCAAAGAGCTCTCTGCGCGGCATTCCTTTCTAGACATCATCAGTAAGAGCAAGGAGATGCAGCGACTCTTTCGGATTCTCGAGCAGGTATCTGAAAGTGACACCACGGTTCTTCTTGAAGGGGAGACCGGCACCGGCAAAGAGCTCTTTGCAAAGGCCATCCATTCCCTCAGCAACAGGGAAAAGGGCCCTTTTGTTGCCATCAACTGTGGCTCATTACCGGATACGCTCCTTGAGTCAGAACTGTTCGGTTATAAGGCCGGCGCCTTCACGGACGCCAAAAAAGATAAACCGGGTCGTCTGGCCCTCGCAGAAGGCGGAACCGTCTTTCTGGATGAGATCGGAGATATCTCCCCGGCTCTGCAGGTGCGGCTTCTCCGTGTATTACAAGACAAGGTCTATGAACCGCTCGGGAGCACAAAATCCGAAAAGGCGAATGTCCGAATTGTGGCGGCCGCCAATAAAAGACTCGAGGATTTGGTAAGGCAAGGAGCATTTCGCGAGGACCTGTATTATCGGATCAATGTCGTTAAGCTCGTCCTCCCTCCCTTAAGAAGCCGAAAAGAGGATATTCCGCTCTTGATCGATCATTTCGTCAGGAAATTCAATCGCCTAAGCGGTAAAGAGATCCAAGGCCTTTCCCCGGAAGTCTTGCCTGTGCTGATGTCCCATGATTTCCCGGGTAATATTCGGGAACTTGAAAACATCATTGAATATGCCACGGTGGTTTGCAAAAATAGCTGGATCGGGATTGAACACCTCCCCGACTATCTGCGTCGTGAGGCCATTGGCCCGAGACAAAGCGTCTCCGAAGATGCATCCACTGAAGGCTCCACATGGAATGACATGGAAAAGACATACCTTTACGAAGTCTTAAGAAAAAACAACTGGAACAGGGCAGCCGCTGCCGCTCAGATGGGCATCCATACAACCACCTTGTGGCGCAAAATCAAACGCCTCAACCTTGGCATCCCAAAACAGGATGGCCGGACCAAAGAACACTAGGAGACATCTGTATTGTATTTCATGATTGCAATTTTGTTCTACTGATAACATTGCATAGTTGCATCATTATGACATGCCTCGCGTCTCCAAAACGTCCTTATTTGTATTGCTCCTTTGACATTTCCCCATAATCAAAGTCAGAGAAGTCGGTGCTTGTATTGGCAGCCTATCCGCCGCTAGGCTTACAGCAGAGGTGGATAGCAACTCGCCGTGCGTGCCCGCAGTCATCCGGGCCATGCCCCTCCCTTGTGCCCAGCCAATCAGGTGCTACAAGAGACCCCCAGAACTGGCACAGAAGATGCACAACATGGTAGCAAAGCAACTAGATTTCACAAATACATGGAGGGACTTGATATTATGAAATTAGCGGTTTCTGCAACAGGAATGGACCTTGACGCTGAAATAGACCCAAGATTTGGCAGGTGTGCCTATTTTATCGTCGTCAACCCGGACGATATGAGCTTTGAGGCATTTGAGAACGAGAGTATGTCTCTCGGCGGGGGAGCAGGGATCCAGTCAGGCCAATTCATCGCCTCGAAGGGGGCTTCTGTGGTCATAACAGGAAATGTTGGCCCCAATGCTAGTAGAACTCTTGGTGCTGCAGGCCTTGAAGTAATTGTTGGTGTTAGTGGTTCGATCAGGGAAGCCATCGAGAGATACAAGCGTGGTGAATTATCGCCTACCGCCGGCCCGAATGTGTCCGATCATTATGGCATGGGTGGTGGCCAAACCCCTACTCCCGGCAGCGGCATGGGAACGGGTAGAGGTATGGGCACGGGTCGCGGCATGGGTATGGGTCGCGGCATGGGTATGGGCCGGGGTATGGGCCAAGGTATGGGAACGGGTAGAGGTATGGGAATGGGACGCGGCACGGGTATGCAACAAGGATACGGCCCAAATCAAAGCGGTGCTGCACCGTCCCCCGACCAAGAGCTCGGGAAGCTCAAGGAAGAAGCAAAGGCCTTAAGGGATCAACTTGGTTCGATCCTATCCCGTATAGAGAATCTGGAAAAGAAGTAGGGGAAGCCAGAAGCGGTTATGGGCAGGATTGCCATACCAACGTGGAACGGGAGAATTTCGCCCGTCTTTGACACGGCGTTACGATTATTACTGGTTGACGTGGGAGAAAGAGGTGAGTATTCCCGGTTTGAGATCGATATCAGCGAACCTTTTCTTCCCAGCAAGACGATGAGACTTACGGAGCTGCGGGTCGATACGCTCATCTGTGGGGCCATATCAGGACAGTTCGCCCAAATGATAACGAGTGCCGGTATTGAGCTCATTCCATGGATATCCGGCCAGGTGGAGGACGTGCTCAGGGCCTTTTTGGGAGGAGATCTATTCGATATGCAATTCGTGATGCCCGGCCGTCCCGATTATTGGGACAGAGGTCCAGGCGGGGGCTACGGCCGCGGCAGGGGAAGAAGGAGACGAGGTATCCACTCTCCACAACATGAGATAGAAAGGAGGTGAACGACATGCCAGGATTTGATGGTACAGGGCCCCGCGGAATGGGCCCGATGACCGGAGGAGGTCGGGGGTCTTGCAATCCCTACCATGGAGGGGTAAGACAGCCCTTTATGGGTGCCTATCCGTACGGCAGCCCTTACGGTTCTGCACCACCTTA
>DATKZQ010000161.1:0-44330 GCA_035527895.1 Desulfatiglandales bacterium | reverse complement strand
CAGTATCTCGTGATGAGTGGGATCCGTTGGGACACCCAGAGAATAACCAAAAACATCGGCTCCCAGATTCAAGAGCCACAAAGCAAGCCAAGAACCTTTGAAACCGGTATTGCCTGTGACAAAAACTTTTTTGCCTTTATACACGTTGCCAAACATGTTTTCCAATCGCTGCGATATCTTATTCAGCAGAAGATTATGACAACAGCCATGAGCTATCAGCCAACAGCTAAGAGCTGACCTAATCCCATACTTTCCACTCAGCCTTGTCTTCAGCCCACAGCCTGTTCAGGTATTCCATATCCCTGAAGGTATCCATGCATGCCCAAAAGCCCTTGTGTTTGTATACCATGAGTTCTCCCTGACGGGCGATCTGTTCCAGGGCTCCGATCTCGAAATCGCAGGAATCGTCCTTTGAAAGATAGTCAAACACGGCCCGGTTCAATACAAAAAAGCCGCCATTGACGAGCCCATTGCCGTTTTTGGGCTTTTCGCTGAATGCTCCAACCTCATCTCCCTTAACCTTAAGCTCGCCGAACCGGGATGCAGGGTTGATGCCGGTAACAGTGGCCAGTTTACCGTGACTTTGATGAAATTCAAGGAGATTTTCTATATCAATATTCGCGATTCCGTCTCCATAGGTTAGCATGAATTGGTCGTCATCAATATACTGCTCGACTCGCTTCAGTCTGGCGCCTTTGAGCGTTTTATCACCGGTATCAGCCAATGTAACACGCCAGTCTTTTTCGGAATTGTTCCTATGTATTTCAACTTTTTTTTCGTTTCCAAGCTCTATTGTAAAATCATTATTTAAGATGTCATAATTATAAAAATACTCCTTCACCATCTCACCTTTGTAACCCAGGGCAAGTATGAAATCTATATATCGATAATGAGCATAGATCTTCATTACGTGCCATAAGATTGGTTTGCCACCGATCTCTACCATTGGCTTTGGACGGAATTCTGTTTCTTCTCGAAGACGGGTTCCAAGACCGCCACATAAAATAACAACCTTCATTCTGAACATCTCCCACAATTCAAATGTATTTTACTGGAAATAAGTTATGCTAATACTGCTTTACAATCAGACGCTTTTCTAAGGCATATTTCATAAGCATCTTTCAAGTCAGTTCGTTCAGGGAATATGAAAAGTGCTTCCTGCAGATGCTTTAACAAATTGTTTATATGAAAATAATCAATTATTCTCAAATTACCTGAATGGTCCGTGTGTGATCGTTTTTTGTCCCATGTATAATAAAAATACCCATTAGTAATTAACTCGACGGCCCTACTTATTTCATATTTCATTTTGTCCCCAAATCTAATTTTGAAACATTTCAATACATCATTTATTAAAAATTCCTTTTCTGATTCCTGAATTTCTGAATAATTTACGAGTTCAAGATTGGCATATGTAAATCTGCAATGCGGTAAGGTAATACCCTCATGAAATAAATTGGTATCAATGTCCGAAATGAGCTGCGCATTGCGTTCATCAGGAGATCTATAATTGTAATTCCTTGTCAACCTCCTAACAAAAAGCGCATCATTTATCTGGACAATTTTGCCTAACAATGCTATTTCAGCTAACATTAAATTATCTCCAAACAATGTTTTGCCCCATGAACGAACCTTCTTAATTATATTTGTCCTATATAACCCATAGAACATATTGCACATTCCTATCTCCCATATTAGATGTCTAAATCTTTCTATAGGGTTGTCTTGATCTGTATTTAAGTGATCATTCGCAATACCAAGGAATCTTGAATTTGCATCCAAAACCTTTGTTTGTGGATAGACCAGAGCTATTGAAGGATCAGATTCTATCTTTTCCAAACATTTACTTATAAATGATCGTTCACGCAAATCATCATGAGAAGCCCACATATAGTAAGGAGCATTGGAAAGCCCAAAGACATTTAAAAAATTTTTACTCGCTCCTAAATTCTCTTCCAATCGATAATAATGTACTCTCTTATCCATTTTTTGATATTTTAGGCATATCTCCTCTGTATTATCTGTCGAACAATTGTCTGAAATTATCAATTGTATATTCTCGAAATCTTGAGAAAGAATAGACTCGATCGCCTGACTTAATAATCTGCCACCATTATAGACAGGTAGCCCAACACAAACAGTCGGCCGTCCATTACGAGATACCCTTGGTGCCTTTGGTTTTTTCCTTAAATTGTCGGTCTTGGGTAATTCTGTGTTCGAAAGGTGATGATTAGAATAATCTTCACTAATCTGGTCACGCGAAGCTAATTCAACCGGATTTTGTATTTGAAGTGCATTTAAGGAATCCCTCACAGTTTTCTGTTCTGGATTTAATTCTAGAGATTTCTTTAGGGCTACTTGTGCCTTCACGGTATCATCCATCTCGAGGTAGATCAGACCAAGCTGATTGAAGACATTGTGGTCATGGTTGCATATGCTTATAAATTTCTCTAACTGTATCGCGGCCTCGCTCCAGCGTTTGGCATCCTGATACAGGTCTACTAAGTTGAGCCGCGCATCGAGGTATTCTTGCTTGGCGGCGATAGCTTTTAAGAATAGATCTTCAGCTCCTTTAACGTTACCCTTGGCATGCTGGATTACCCCGAGATCATTGAGTGCTTCAGTGTTGCTCGGATCCTTTTTGAGCAGATCCAGAAAGCATTTTTCTGCTTCTTCAACTTTTCCTTCTGCAAAGAGGGTCTCACCTGTCTTAACATCTGTCATGACTCTACTGTTTCCTTGCCTTCTTTTTCGAAAAATCGATAAACCTCATCCCTAACGACTTCAGCTACCCTGTTTGCGAGAAAATCGATCCTGCTTGGATTCACATTATCCATTTCGCTTGTATAGTTTTTCATCAGATGGGAACGAATCTCGGTCAAGCTCGTCCCTTTTTTCCTCAGCTTTTTTATCTGTTTAATGATGGAGATGTGCTCAAGGGTGTACCGTCTCTGCCCTCCCTTGGTTCTCAAAGGAACCAGAACGCCTTCGAACTCTGTCTCCCAAAAACGCAAGGTGGATTTAGGGATTTCAAGCTTCAGGCTGAGGTGCTGGATACTTAATGGTTGTTCTTGTCGATCCATTGGTCTTGCCTATGATGCTATAGGAGCACCTAAGAGCTTAGAGGACCACTACGGTCGAGGACCGCTTCGCTTGAGGCAAAAGGCAAAACCCTTTGCGCCATGCGCTTCGGTCTATGCCTCTATCCTCAAGGTCAATGCCCGATCCTACCACTTTCTTGCGAATAGACTCCGTCCCCTTGAGTTACCTGGTATCTCATTCAATAACACATTGAATTTTCTATTTTTCTTCTCATCCCAATGTTTCAAGCAGCTGACAATTGCAGCGCAGCCAACCACTGATACGGTGAGATTGGAAAGCTCAATAATTCTATCGGAAAGATTTGCTCTAACTTTAACTTTGGCTTTAGGTACAGCAACAAGCATGCCAGCTTGTTCCAAACTAACTTTCTTAACTATCTCAAGTAGATACATTTGGAAGAAAATAGCGATTAGGAAAAAATGTCAATTCTAAGACGAGTAAAGTTGAAGAATTTGCCGGTTCGCATCGCGAAGATTGGAAAAGCTAACGGAGAAGTGGAAATGAGGTGAAAATTGGTATTATCTGATCGCGTAAGTGATCAAAGAGTTGTTTTTGCCTCTCACCCCAGCATGCTCGTTCCTCTCTCCAAGGTGTAGGCTCTACGAGGCAGCAGGTTGAACAGGGGGAGCAGAGGCTTGATCCGGATTGCTGAGATCAAGCTTCAATAAACATATCGCTGGTGTTCCTGGTGTATGCCAGAAATGGCCCTATAGTGAGCGATCCAGCAACTCGGGATTTGAATTGATCCATTTCAGGATAACAGCCAGAATTCTTTCTACATCACTGAGTTGCTCATGGCATATATGAAATATTTCCTCAGTTGTAACCTCATCATAAAAGTGCACCATTCGATTTCGATATCCCGCTAATTCGCGCATGAGCCTTGCATCTGTTGAATGCAATACACCTTCTCTATGAAGTTCTCCGGGAATTTTTTTGTGTTCAGTGACAGCCTTGCCGAACCCTTTAGCCAAGATATGTCTGCCCAAATCCATTAAGGCTTCCAGTGCCCTCCGCAGGTAAGATTCTGCAGAAGCTGCATTTCTTGGGTCAGAAAAAAAAGATTCCATAGAATCAAGAGGCAACGCTTGAATCCCTCCTATCATTTTCCTGATCCAGGCTACCCTCTCCACAATAATCTTTTCTCTAAGCCCTGAGGGTGTCATGAGATTGCTCCGGTAAGAATTTGTTTTCTCCTCCGCCGCTCAAAGTAGGCCAAATCACCCACCTTACCCAATATGTATAGCTCGTATTCTGCGGTCCGGTTAGGATCTGCTGAATATAGCTCTTCACCCCTTATTACCTCCAGAGCAAGAAATGGCGATGCTTCCGAAAGGATCACTAGATCAACCCTACAAACCCCTATCAAGTCTTCTAAGTCAACTGTCAATCTGACTCTATCTTTGGCATTTAAACGGTACTTTTGGGCCGGGAGCACTCCCAAGTCCACATCAACATTGTTCTCGCTTGCTATTTTCCCTTTCCCGCGCGCGCAATTAGCTAATTCTTTTGCCCTGCTCCCAAATACATAAAGGATGTCAATATGGTAACGATGGCAGATTGATTCGACATTCTCTAAGAAATTTGATTTCATAACACGCCCCTACAGAGCAGACTAGCTTTAGTTTTGATTAAAAGCTTCATTCGTCACTTCTCCTCGAAAAGCTTTTCCGAAAGAAGTTCTCGAAGCAAGGTTTGGTATCAAGCCATTCCTCTAATCCGGGTCAACCGATGTAAATCATCTATAATAAACTTCGGCAGAGAAACTACCGGTAAAAGTACGCTTATATATGAATAATAGGCTGTATCATGGTACAAAATCAAGCTTAAATCAATGGATGTTAGACAGTGTTTATCCTATTTTTTCTTACCTATGTAAGGGTGCAAGACCCCGAGATGGGAAAACTCCCTGACGTGCAGATTTTCCTCAAACCTTAAAGTTAACTTTAACTTGAGCAATGGGTATGCCAGTATGCTTGAGGTTATTTTCTTCTGTTTTTTCAATATGATACAATTATGATAGGGCCTGCCAGGGAAAACATCTCCACGAGAGAAATCAATCAGGTTGGAATAATTTTCCTTAAGTTATTTTGAGTAGCTGCCGAATAAGGTACATCACTCTCGTTTTTTTTGCCGCCCAACAAAGACCGACAGAGGGGTACATTTTTTCTAAAGTTTTTTCCGTAACCCTCCGATACATTATTTGAGGCGAAGTCATGGTAATTTCGACGTATCAAGTAAACAATGTGCTGAGGGTGTATGGTGAACAGCTTCGCCAAAATAGGCTCTCAGGTAAGGAAAGGAGCGGAGATGCTCGTTCACCGGATAAGATTGATATCTCTTCTGAGGCCAAAAGAAAGGCCATTGTCGATAAGATAGCCTCTGATATCGTGGATAGAATCACCCAGTTTGGACCCCATGAAAATGTTGAGAAGGAGGTATTTAAGAAATTGGAGGATGAATACGGAGCCAATCTGGCCGTAGCCGAAAAGGGCTCCAGCGATCTCATCTTTAAGGTAATCGATGAAGACGGCGAAACCATGAATTCACTTTCTATTGAAGATTCGAAGTTTTTGCGGTATAAGTTAGAAGAGATCACCAAGGATACCGTAAACAGGAACATGATGTAGGGATTAGGGGAGTTGCTCCATGAAAATAGACGACAAAATCATTAATTATGAGATCAATAAGTATCTGCCCAAGTCTCCACCGAACGCTGCGGAAAAGGTCAACGAAAAAGGGGTTTCCGATGAACAAAAGGTGGGAGGAAGCGCAGATCAAGATACCATCGTGAATCTTTCCCAGGCATCCAAGGAGGCCCAGAAGATAAGAGAGATCATCGCGTCTGAGCCCGATGTGCGGGAGGATAAGGTAGCCGATCTGAAAGAAAGGATCGAATCAGGGAAATATTCTATTGATCATGCCCAGGTGGCTGACAAACTCGTCAATGAGTTGATAGACGAGTTGTTTTAACGGGCAATACATCACTTAACTGATACCGATCATCCCTTCCCATGCAAGCCGATACTGTGGTATCGGCTTTTTTGTTTCCAAATACACCTTCGCCAACATCAGCCCCCAGACAGCAATAAGCAAGACCCGGGTTCCCCATTAGGGTGGCAAGCATCCTCCAGCAGGTTCAGTCTAATTATGCCCGCTCCGTCCAAGTGAGACGAGAGACCCTTCGGGAGAGGGCATTAGCCTCAATATCCTGCCACAGTCGGCAGGATATGTGTCTGCGGCCGTCTGCGTGGGTCTGTGTTTTATTGATTTGGCAAAGACAAGAAAAAGCCATACTCAGTCCGAAGAAACCAGTTTAGGAGATAAACTGAGAATCAGCCCTTCGGTTCATAAGTTCGACATGTGGGAAGGAACCTTTTCCGGCGGGATTACCGGATCATGGTAACAGGGAGAAAAAGGGCTATTTGCGGAAAGATCAGTATAAGAATGATGCAAACCAGCATGGCGACCCAAAAGGGAAAAATGCCACGAAAGATCGTATACATGGGGACATCCTTAGCCACACCGCTGATGATGAACACATTAACCCCCACCGGCGGCGTGATGAGGCTCATTTCCATAACCAGGGTGATGATGATGCCGAACCAGATCGGGTCAAACCTCATATCCATCACCATGGGGAAGACAATCGGTATAGTCAACACCATGATCGCAAGGCCCTCCATAAAGCACCCCAGTATGATATAGGCGAAAATCAGTATCGCCATTACGACGTACCGGTTTAGGCCGAGTCCTGAAATCCAGGTCGAAAGCTGATCTGGGATCTGGCTGACGGCCAAAAAGTACCCGAATATATTTGCTCCGATTAGAATAGCAAACACCATTGCTGTGGTCTTTGCCGTCTCGGTAAGGGATCCTGTAAGGTTACCCCAGGTTAACCTTCTCTTTATGATCGTTATCGAAAAAGCCCCAAAGGCCCCTACCCCTGCTGCCTCGGTGGGCGTGAACCAGCCCGTATACAGCCCGCCGATCACTAAGAAGAACAGCAATAAAAGACTCCACGTTCCTTTAAGGGAATAAATCCTCTCCTTCATGGAGAACCTTGGTCCAGGAGGGCCCAGGCTCGGTTTAACCTTCGTTAAGATATAGATCGTTGCGATGAAAAGCAGGCTCAACAGTACCCCCGGCAGGATACCGGCAATAAATAACGTGGCAATCGGCTGTTCGGTTAAGATGCCGTAAATGATCAGAACCGTGCTCGGAGGGATCAGAATTCCCAGAGTTCCTCCTGCGGCAATGCATCCGGTGGCAAGGGAATCGTCGTACTTGAATCGTTTCATCTCCGGCAGTGCAACCATGCCCATGGTCGCTGCCGTAGCAAGGGATGACCCCGATATTGCTGCAAAACCGGCGCAGGCCCCGGTCGTGGCCATGCTCAAGCCCCCAGGCAAGAAACCGAGCCATCGGTACACCGTGTCATAGATCTCAAGGCCCATCCCGGAGTAGTTGGCAAATTGCCCCATGAGAATAAACAAGGGGATAACGGTCAAGCTATAAAGGGTGCCAGTCTTGTATGCCTCCATTCCCAGCAGTGAAAAGCTCGGCCCAAAAGATATGAGAACCGCAAATCCCAAGAACCCTACTAAGGCCATACAGAAGCCGATCTGCATGCGGAGGGTCAGAAGCACAAACAAGAAAAAGATTCCTATAATACCGAGGGTTACGGGACTCATGGTTTAACGATCTTGGCCAAAGCCATAAAAAATTTTATCAATAAGGCGAGGCTCAAAATAGCGCATCCTACCACGACGACATATACAAATGGATACTTGGGGATCCACAGGTCCTGCGATACCTCTGCTGCCTCCCGCATCTTTCCCGCATAGACCAAGGCGGACCAGGTGAATAATCCGAACATAAGAAAGCAGATTAACTGCGTAATCATGTCCACTGCGGCTTGAGTGCGCTCGCTGAACCGGCCCATCACCAGGTCCACCTTCACATGACCATTCAGCACCTCAGCCTGTGCCAGGGCGAAAAAGACCAGGATCAGCATCATGAACTCGGTGACCTCCACCGTACCCAGTATCGACCTGCTGAACACCTTTCTCAAAAACACATCAGCTATAGTGAGGAACATCATAGAAAACAGGGCTACCGAGGCCACACGGTTCATTACCTTGGATATGGGATAAACCCATGATTCTAAGCCCTGATGCAACTGCCCTATCTTCATAACTCAACCAGATCTTTTCTATAATCCGGTCGGCCTTCGCGTTGTAAGGCCGACCGAAATACCCAGCAGGCTCTCATGCTTATTTATCTATGTAATTTGGCAGCCTGGTGCACTGCGTCCAGAAGTTCCTTAGCAGGAATTCCCTTCTTGGATACTTCAGCAATCCAATCTGCCTCCATGCCCTTCACTGCCTCCATGAATTTCTTCTTCTCAGAGGGGGGAACCTTATAGATCTCGATCTTACGGGACTCCTTATTTTGATTCACCATGTTTTGATCGTGGTTGTCATAGACTTGAGCTGCGTGCAAGCCCCATTGCATCCCTGAGGCCTCATCGACGACCTTTTTGGCGGTATCGGGCAGGGAATTCCATTTCTGTTTATTCATCAAAACCACCATCGGCGAAAGATACATATCCACCTCGGCAATATACTTTATCAAATCCCACATTCGAAAATCGATGACAGCGCTGTAAGGGGTTAGCATCCCGTCTACAACCTTCTTTTCAAGTGATATAGTGAGTTCTGAGATGGGCATCCCCACCGGGTTGGCACCCAGGAGTTTGATGGCCTTGCTCATATATGCCGAAGGCGCCCGCATCTTCATGCCCTTGAGATCCTCCACTGTGCGAATGGGCTTGGTGGCAGAATGGAGCTGGCCGGTACCACACGAATAAAACCACAGCACCTTATAGTCTTTGTAATCGTCGGCCAGGTAGTCATAGGCGAGGGAGTAAAGGACCTTGGTTGCATGCACAGCGCTGTCGAAGATAAACGGCAGATCAAATGCGGAAGTGCGCGGAAAACGCCCCGTCGTATATGACGGAATTACAAAGGCAATATCGGTGATCCCCGTCTTGGCCGCATCTGCAAGCTGGGTGGGCCCACCAAGCGCCCCTCCCGAGTATATCTTGACCGTCACTTGTCCTTTGCTCAACTCTTCCACCTTCTCGGAAAATGGCGCAAAGCCCTTTTGATGCTGTATGTGCATAGGTGACATGAAGTGGGCCAATTTCAATTCAATCGTTTGGGCCTTAACAACTGGCGTGCCCGTGAAAGTAAATACGGCAATTACGAATGCCAACGCTACTCCTAAAACGGCTACCTTCCTCATCTTCAAACCTCCTTCCCGAGGGTCTTCCACCCCTCTTTGTTGATAGTTGTTATTCAATGACCTCATCTATGCAGTTGTCTGTTACCCTAACAATCTAACCATCTCAACCACCCCCTCTTTGCCTCAGGTTGCTGAGCGATTTGCTAGCTCTATACTGAACCCACTTTGGACCGGGTTTGACCTTTGGCTTCTTCGCGTAGAAGATATCATCCATGACGGAGAAGATGCGCCGTGCAAGCCTGTTTCTGGTGATAAACATCACGATCAGCTTGTGTGGAAAGGTACGTGCGTGGCTCCACGGGCACACCCTCATGCAGATGTTACAGTCCGTGCCGATTCTTCCCCAATATTCAAAACAGGTTTCATCGTTTAGTTTCCACCGCAGCGATCCATTGACAACTGTTTGATCTCTTTCCTCGGGAATTGAGCTGGAAGGGCAACACATAGCGCACTTTTTACAGATGCGGCAGAAGTCCTCAACCCCGATATCGATTGGTTCATCCGGTACCAAGGGGAGATCCGTAGTGACAGCTCCCAACCTCACCCGGGGACCAAATTCCTTGGTGATCAAATATCCCAGTCGACCTAACTCCCCCAAGCCCGCATCCACTGCCAACGGGACCATGAGTGCATCGTAATGTCGCAAGTGACTGGCTGTGGCGGAATACCCGAGGTTAGCAATAAAATGCGCTAGCTGAGTTGCAATATAGGCCCCTTGCGCATAATTGCCCATGCTCTCAATCATAGTGGGGGAATGGGGACCAGTGCCAACCATTTCAAAGGACATCTGGGTGGCAAAGACAATCGCATATTTTTGATCTACTCTGATGTCCTTGCCCCAGTCGTCCCAACTCTCGTGAAAAATCTCTCCCCTATAGGAATACACCCAAAGGGGATTGATTTCGCTTATTCCAACAAGATCAGCACCGCGACTTCGAGCGTAGCCCTTTACCCGCTCCGTAGCCTCCTCGGCACTCAGCTCAAGCCTCTTTCCCTTCAACTCGGGGTGGGGTTGAGGGTTGAATGCGTCAGGGGTTGAAAGATGCAACGGAATGGATTGGGATGCGAGTGTCGCTGCCACGTTTGGCCCTTCATGGGGTTTATCTATGACTCCGGGATGTCCCAGTGGCCCTCCCAACTGCCTTCTTCTTTTGTCATACTCTTCATATTCCGGATATTGCAGGTAAAAGGCCGTATACTGCTCTGAGCCGGGTCGAAGGGATCGATTCCTTGCAAACACCTGGGCCCTTTCATCCTGCCTTTTCACCTCTCCCTTGATCAAGCCCTTTGTCCCCTGAAGGGCTCTTGGGTTCGGCGCAGTTCTTCTCACAAGGAGAAATACGGCTAACATGGCAAGAACATAGCCGGCTATGAGGATGACGAGGCCAGGGCCCGTCCTGAAAAAACCCATCACCATAAGGAGGAGATAGCTAACGAATACCCCAATCATAGCGAGAAATTGCAAACCGGCAAACACCGTTGCCCGACGCTCCTTTTCCAAGATGCATGAGATGAAAAAACTCAAACCTATTAATGCCTGAACGCCAAGGCCTACCGCACCTATCATGAGTAATACGGTAACGACGGTTCCCACAGGTACTCACCTCCCGAGAGTTGTTATGGTCTATAATCCAATTGCCAGGTTTGGCAAATTAAGATAAGTGCTTTACCTGCCACAGATAAATCCCAACTGAATGCCTACAAGACAGCGATGATCTTATAAGCCCCAATGAGACCATTAAGATCGCCCTTGCCACAGTGTCCCATAACGAAAAAACATCTGGCGTACTGCGGATTTCTACCATCCTCTACTGACCTCTAAAACGTTCTATCTTCTCCTTGGTATCCAGGATATCCTCCCTAACGAGGCGTTCGGCCTCTTCAGATTCTCCTTGTGCGATAACCTGAGCGATCCTTTCGTGGACTCGAAAGAAGTGTCTTTCCAGGGAGAGATCCAGGAAATCGAGAGTGGTCTTAACCAGCAGTTCAATGACCGATTCTAAGAGGAGTGATAGCACAGGGTTTCCAGACGCCTTTGCCACGAGCAGGTGAAACTTTAGGTTATTTCTTTTGAGGTGAATGGGGTCATCTTGATGATTAGACGAATCGTCGATTAATTCCTTGAGCTTTTTGACATGCTCATTTTTTGCGTTGAGAGCCGCTTCCATGGCGATGTGGGGTTCAATAAGCAAGCGGACATCAAAGAGGTGGTCTATGGTAACATCGCCTAAGGTGATCAGGTTGTTCAAGGAATTCGTTATGGGCTTATGAAAGCCGTTTGAAACGAAGATGCCGCCAGAAGGTCCCTTCTTGATCTTAACCAGCCCAGAAACCTCCAGCATTCGAAGCGCTTCTCTGATTACCGAGCGGCTCACCTGAAACTCAAGCGAAAGGTCTTTCTCCGAAGGTAGGCTCGTGCCGATTTCAAGGTGATCCCGCAGGATCTTATCCTGAATCAGATCAGCGATCTGTTCAGAGTACCGCCTCTTCTCAAGCGGCCTAAATACTGCCTCGGAGAAGAGGTTATTTCTCTCGGCCGGATACGCCATTATGTGTCCTACGGGCTACTCCGAATAGGTGCGTTGGATAACAAAACCGAGATCTCCGCACTATGCTAAGCTCCTAACGTGTGACCACGGAAAAGGCGGAGAAGAGGAGAAATAAGTCTGACCTATTAAAGAGTACACTTATTCTAACCGATCTCCATAGTCAAGTCTTTTATAGCCTATGAAGGCCCTCAGCCTGCAATCCAACCCATCTAGGCATTCTTTTGGTTGGCCTTTCCAGGGGCGGCAACCCACATAAGGAGGCCTGAGAGCACAAATACAGCTAGTGCGAGAGTAAATGCCCATTGATAGCTATGAGCCCTATCGAAGATATATCCCGCTACCCATGCGCCGAAGGCAGCCCCAATTCCCACGCCTCCCTCCATAATGCCGTAAATGAGCCCAAATATCCGGCCCTTGAAAAGGTCAGCCGCGGCGACGATAAACATGGGTGCCGTGACCCCCCAGCCTATCCCAAAAAAGACAAAAAATGGGTAGACGAGAACTCTGGCCCCCACAGGCTCTATGAGAAGGAGCGAGCAAACGCCAATGCAGATGCAAAGCATTCCCATCGTGTAGGCCAACTCTCGCCCAATCCGATCAGAGAGCCACCCCCAAAGTACGCGAAATCCTGAGGAAATGATTCCGATCAACCCGAAAACCATGGCGACCGTCATCTTGTCGATCCCCGTGTCAACGAGGAATTTAACGTGATGAACGAGCACAATGAATACCCCTATCATTGCAAAGAGAATGAGTCCGAGTAAGGCCCAGAAACTCTTAGCCTCCAACGCCTTTTTGAAAGTCCAGTCCATCTCGGGCCTCTCCGGCTCCATTGAACCCGAAAAACTATAGTTGAGATCCTCGTCACCTCTCAGCCCGTCTGGCATCAAGCCAAGCTCTTGAGGTCTGTGTCTGAGGAAAATAACAACTAAGGGGAATAGGATGATAAGAACGAGCCCGCCTAAGCCAACAAACGTGATTCTCCATCCCCACAACTCGATAAAGTACTGAGATAGGGGGACCAAAAAGAAGGTCCCAACCCCCATTCCGGATACTGCTATGCCGCTGGCAAGTCCCCGCTTCTTTGCAAACCAGTGGGCTAGAATTGCCGAATAGGGAACGATGCTGATGCAGGTAACACCTGCAGATACGATCACCCCATAGAATAAATAGAATTGCAAAAGTGTCCTTACTGAACAACACAAAATCAACCCCAGGACCAAAAGCAGTATGCCCGGTCCGATGATCCTTCGGGGACCGAGACGGTCGATGAGCCCGCCTACGAGGGGCGCGCAAATAGTATAAGTAATAAAAGCCATGGATTGCACTCCCGCTGTAGCGCCTCGGCTCCAAGGGAAATCTTCCAACAGGGCAACATAGAACACTGAGAAGCTCGATCGAATCCCAAACCAAAACGCCATCGAGATCAGGGCTACGGCCACAATGATCCAACCGTAATAGATACCCCAACAGTCGGTTACCCGTACCTTCACACTTCTCACTCCGACTTCCCTTCCTGACAAGATCCTTTACCTCGTGTTCCTCCGGTTAGGCCTGCCACAGCTCGGCGGCGCCTAAGAGCAACATGCGCCTCTTTGGTTTGAGGATAGAGAAATAGCGCTCTTATGGCGTTACGAATGGACCAACCGATTTTATTGTCGGCCGTTAGACTATTCTGGCTTGTTGTTTCCTCTACGCCCTGCGTATTGAGGAGTTCGCAGCACCCCATCCACATCCTCCAGGTCAAGCCACCATTTGTTTTCGAGCTTTGGTTTTGCGTAGCCCATCAACTCATCTCCCCAGACGGCAAATCTCCTGGCGAACGGAATGTGTCTCATGGTCCATCCCACCAATCG
Organism: Desulfatiglandales bacterium; assembly: GCA_035527895.1. Classification (GTDB taxonomy): domain Bacteria; phylum Desulfobacterota; class DSM-4660; order Desulfatiglandales; family B25-G16; genus JADFWK01. The sequence goes on along the minus strand of DATKZQ010000161.1, from coordinate 30,514 downwards.
ATGAAAGGGCGTGTACGGCTTGTTCCATGGACATACTGCTACACATACACCGCAGCCTGCCCCCTCCTTGTTTCCGACACGCTGCGCAGTACATTTCTCCACGTCATTAGGCCACTTCTCATATCCATTAAACATAACCTTTTCGCCGAAGCTGATCGCCCCGCTCGGGCAATAGCGAGCACACTGCATGCATTTGGTGCAGAAATCCTGAAGTCCGAAATCTATGGGTTTATCAATGGCAAGGGGGAGGTCTGTGGTCACAACAGAGGCCTTGAACCGTGGACCCAAGAAAGGACTCACCACGATATCTCCGATGCGGGACATTTCACCGATACCAGACCAGAGCAGTATAGGTGGAACCACTACCTGGTAATTCCGTGCATGATGTGCACGGGCACGATATCCCAGCCTGCGAATGTAGTCTGCCAGGATACAGGCGATGAAGCCGGAGGTGGAATAGGCCACAAAACTCATGGAGTTGCTGATCCAGTCATTCCCCACTGTTGCGCTTGCGGTTTTATAATCCTGATCAATGATAATCGAAATCGCATACTTGTGGTCAAGTTCTACCGGTTCGCCGGTCTCCATACTGTGACTATAGACAGCATACGGAGGCAATTCGCAGATTGCCACCTGATCCGCCCGCAGAAAATAGGCCGTCTCCTTGATGTGACGTGTCATTACGGCGGGGTCATCGGGAATTGGTGCCTTGTTTTCCGCCACATGACCGTCAACGATTTCACTGAGGGTAAACTGCATATTTACGAGGGCTCCTGAAAGCGGGTGTTTTGCCACGAAACGCTGTCTCTCCTTTGAGAGATAGATTCCGAAATCCCCACGCGCAGCCCTATTGAACCCGCTTTCTCGCTCGTCCAATCTTGGCACCTCATCCTCTTTAACAACGGTGGTCGGACAATCCACCCTTTTGAGGATCTCGACAGGATAAGGGTCCAGTTTCTTGGCATTGAAGGCCCGCCGATATGTTGTGACTATGCCCATCCCCAGCCCTCCTTCTTGTAGTAGGTTTGCTGTGTTATAATACCCAGATATTTATAATCGAGCGATTTTGTCAAGCTCAAACATATGGCTTCGGTGCCGGGCCGATTCATTGCAGGCTTGCGCTAGCACAGAGATGGATCCATATATCACGATCTTCGCCTGCAGTCATATCCCTTAGAGTATACTTGCAGAGCGAAATAAGCTCTCAAAACCACGCTCTGGATCTTAAGGCAAATGAGAGGCTGAGAAATCCCCTCAAAGGAATGTTTCTTCATACGGTATACTATCTGCAACACCATTGAATCGTCTTAAAGCAGGCCTTTACAGATCCAGCACTCCGCGCAGGATTTTACAGTCTGTCAAGGAGAATGAATTGCAAGGAATCCGTATCTCCGACATACTAGGCCTATTCTCAATGAACCACCCTGCAGCCCCGATTTGTCGGGATCTCCACCATGATTCCGGCGGACTAGTCCGCTTCGCTTCGACAAGCTGCAGGGAATTATCAAGTTAAACGCCCAATCGAAGCCAAATCCCTCGAGATTCATCCTTCGAGAGCCTCGTTAAGGGATAATCACTTGACAGCGAAATGCAATGACACTATAGCTAAATTGTAGCCACACTCAGGCTGAGTTCCCTTCAAACAAATAGGAGGTTTTGAAATGTCCGAACAGGCTCATATCTACTGGAATCCCCTCCTAGAAACCCTTCCACCCGAAAAGCTCCAGGCCCTCCAGGTAAGAAAGTTTAGGCGTATAGTGTCGTGGGCCTATGAAAACTCCCCCTTTTACCACGATATTTACAGGAAGGCCGGACTTGAGCCAGGAGACATAAAGAGCTTCGAGGACATCAAAAAGGTGCCCAAGATAGAAAAGGGCATGATGAGAGATGTACAGCAACGTGAGCCCTTCCCCTACGGCGACATGCTTAGTGTTCCACTCAATCAGGTGACGGCCTTCAGACAAACCAGCGGAACCACCGGAACTCCAGTCTATCAAGCTGATACCTGGCAGGACTGGGAGTGGTGGTCGGAATCGTGGTGCTATATTCTCTACGCACAGGGCTATCGGGACACCGACAGAGTCTTCATCCCCTTCGGGTATAATATCTTCGTGGCCTTCTGGGCCGGCCACTATGGTGCCGAGAAAATCGGCTGTGAGGTGGTGCCCGGAGGTGTGCTGGACACCCAGGCGAGAATCCTCAAGATGCAGGAGCTCAGGTGCAACGCTTTTATGGCTACTCCAACCTACGTTTTGGGAATGGCAGATACTGCTAAGAACAGACTCGGTATCGATCCGGCCCGAGATCTCTTCATCGAGAAAATCACCTGTGCCGGGGAACCAGGTGCGAGCATCCCGACCACCAAGAAAAGAATGGAGGAAGCATGGGGAGCCAAGGTATATGATCATATCGGGGCTACGGAAATAGGTGCCTGGAGCTATGAGTGCACCGAGCAGCCAGGGGGACTGCATGTAAATGAGGGTTTTTATCTAGTGGAGATCGAGGACATTGAGACAGGCGAGATAATCACCGAGCCCGGAAGGCAGGGCAAGATGGTCATCACCGCCCTGGATCGAATTGCCAAGCCCTGTATACGCTTCGACTCCAAGGACGTAATCCTGTGGGCCGATCACCAGTGTGATTGCGGCAGGACCTTTCGCCTCATAGACGGAGGTGTGGTTGGTCGAGCCGATGACATCACCAAGGTAAAGGGGGTGCTCCTGGCCCCTACTGCTATAGAGGAGGTGGTAAGGAGCTTACCTGAGCTTGCCGATGAGTATGAGGTAGTGGTAGGCAAGAAGGGCGATGTGGACACCATCCTCCTCAAGATAGAGATCCTCCCAGGCAAAGAGGGTGAGCAGGAATCTATCCTCTTCCGGTTGAAGGACCAACTCCGGGTAAAGACCAACCTGGGCTACCAGATCGAAGTACACCCCTTCGGCTCCCTTCCCCGCTATGAGGTGAAGGCCAAGCGGTTCAAGGATCTGAGAAAATCAGGAGGTTGATATGGATGCCTCAAAGATTGCAGAAATGGATGAGTTGATCCAGCGGATGCGCCAGTGCGCCGAAGAGTTAAAGAAAAAAGACGACGGCATCCAGGCAGTAGAGAGAAACGTGGATCGCATCCTGGCCAATATTAAGATGCTGGAACTCAATATCAGTGATTTGAAAGACCTGATTTGAAGGTATGCCAACCTCTATGAGCTAAGATAATGATGTCATCACCTGTTGTGCCCGAGGAATTTAACCTCGCTGTCTTTCTTCTCGACCGTCACGTAACAGAGGGTCGCGCCAGTAAACCCGCCGTTTACTACGAGCACCAGGCTATTACCTATGCTGAGCTAGCCGAATCCGCCAATCGTCTGGGCAACGCCTTGTTGGGCTTGGGCGCGGAGCGGGAAAACAGGGTCATAATCTGCCTGCCGGACTGCCCGCAATTCTTGGCAAGTTACTTTGGTTCTATGAAAATCGGTGCTGTACCCGTACCGGTGAGCACCATGGCCGTGCCACATGATTACCTTTACTATCTGAATGACAGCCGTGCAAAGGCACTGATCATACACCAGGATCTTGCTCCTAGCATCAGGCAGGTCCGCTCCGAGCTGTATTATTTGAAGCATTTTATCGTCGTGGGGAAAGCCGAAACAGGGGAATTGCACTATGATTCCTTGCTTTCCGGTGCTTCTCCAGATTTGGCCGCTGCACCGACCAGTAGAGATGACATGGCCTTCTGGATGTATAGCTCAGGGACCACCGGTAAACCCAAAGGTGTCGTGCACTTGCACCATGACATGATGTACTTTATGCCCCCTCACTGTGAGGTGGTTTCCATGGGGGAAAACGATGTAGTCTTCTCAGCCTCTAAACTCTACTTTTCCTATGGAAGGAATAATTCCCTTGAATCCCCGTTCACGTGCGGTGCGGGCGTGGTCCTCTACCCCGGGCAGCCTGTACCGGAGAAGATCTTGGATGTGATTGAAGAGTACCATCCCACGCTGTTCTATAGCGTCCCCAGCTCTTATACTGCAATCCTAGCCTATCTGGACAATACCGGCCGCACGTGTGATTTATCTTCCCTACGCCATTGCATATCTGCGGGAGAACCCTTGCCGAAAGTCATGTTTGAACGCTGGTTAGAGAAATTCGGCTTAGAGATACTCGATTCCGTCGGATCGACTGATGTAGGTGGCATGTATCTATCCAATAAACCGGGGCTCATCAAGCCGGGCAGCAGTGGGGTACTTCTCCCCGGTTTCGAGGGAAGGCTGGTAGATAAAGAGGGGAATGAAGTGGGACAGGGGGAAATAGGCTCCCTCTGGATAAAGAGCGAGGGAACGGCGGCGTATTATTGGAACAAACACCAGAAAACCAAGGAGAGCTTTTGCGGCGAGTGGTTCAACACGGGCGATGAGTTTCATAGGGATTCAGATGGGTTTTACTGGTATGTTGGGCGAGCCGATGATCTGTTGAAGGCCGGAGGTATTTGGGTGTCACCCCTTGAGGTAGAGGGGGTCTTGCTGGAGCATCCAGCGGTCAACCAGTGCGCGGTAATAGGTGCGCACGATGCGGCAGGCTTGGATAAGCCTATGGCCTTTGTAGTGCTAAATGAAGGCTACAAGCCCTCACAAGATCTTGAGCGGGAACTGCGGGATTTCGTTCGCGACAGGATAGCCCATTACAAATGCCCCCGATGGATTCGCTTTGCACAAGATCTCCCACGCACGGCCAGCGGCAAGGTGCAAAGGTATAAGTTGCGGGAAACGCTGAAGGAATAGTCGGTACCGGGCTTGCCGGGATATGACCGTGCGCTACCGGGAAACCCTGACACGGTTCTCGTTGCTTTGTGGGGAAACGCGCGTTAGAAGAAAAACCGGTAGCACCCTAAGGCTTCCCCTCTTGGCGTAATTTTTCCGCTATCATTTCTCTCAGGGCGTTCTTATCGACTTTCCCGACCTTGGTAAGGGGTAGGCTCGCCACTATCTCTAACCTTTCGGGGAGCTTGAATCTGGCGATCCGCCTTTCTTGCAATAAGAATTCAGTTAACTCTTCCAGAGTCAGTTCTTCTCCCGCTTTACAAACCACAAAGCAGCAAATTCTCTCTTCCAAAGCAGGGTCTGGCATTCCGACACAGGCACAATTTTCAACCACAGTATGGGCAATGATATGGTTCTCTATCTCTTCAGCACTGATTTTCTCACCGCCCCTATTAATAGTGTCCTTTTTTCTACCCTCAACGATGAGGTTTCCGCTGGGATGCATGCGAACGAGATCGCCGGTCTTGTAAAAACCGTCTTCTGTAAAAGACTCTTTGTTACGCTCCGGAGATCTATAGTATCCCCTAATGGTGTAAGGCCCCCTAACAAGTAACTCTCCAACCTCACCTCGTGGGACTTCCTTTCCCCTGTCATCGACAACCTTGATTTCATCATCCGGGCACATCGGTCGCCCTTGCGTGTAAAGACAAACTTCTTCCGGGTCGCCTGTAAGAGTCCAACAATTCAGCCCTTCTGCCATGCCCAGGACCTCTTGGTATTTACAACATAATTCAGGCTCAATCCGTCTTTTCACCTCTGGAGCCAGTTTTGAGCCACCGGAGATGATCAACGTAAGGGATGAAATATTATACTTTGCTCTGTTGGGCGAGTTCAATAGCCCGACTACGATGGCCGGAACAGCGGGAACGACAGTCACTTTTTCCTTTTCTATCAGTGGAAGAATATCGTCCGGTCGTGCAGATGGTGCCAGCACTGCTTTACCACCATTTGCCAGGATGCCCTGGAATCCCGGGCTAACAACGGAGAAATTGTGCGTTATCGGTATAGCGAACAACATAACAGTATCTTCGTCGACATGAATCACTTCCGCACATCTCTTAAAATTATACGCATAGTCGTTATGCGTTCGGGGAATGAATTTGGGAATTCCCGTTGTACCCCCAGAGAGCTGGAAAACAGCAGGTTCCATAGGATCTGGCCTGAAATCCCTTAAAGTCACAGCATCAACCCTCTGCTCTATTGGGTCGGCGAGCAGTTTATTGATGGAATAAAACCCCTCGTATACGTCATCTCCTGCTACAAAAACGAACTCTAAGCTGGGGATCCCGGCTCTTAGGTCTTTTGCCATTGATTGATAATCAAACTTCCTGAATACACCTGGAATAGCATAAGCCTTCGCCTCGGCAAATTCGGCAAAGTAACCGACTTCGGCTTCCCTATGAGGAGGTAACGCCATGACGGGAATCACGCCTACGGTCACGGCTGCACAATAAAGGTAAATCATTTCCGGGATGTTATGAATTTGCAGAACCATCCGGTCATAAGGCCTGAGACCCAGTTCGATAAAATGCAAGGCAAGGCGTCTGACCCTTTCCCCCAATGCCCGATAGGTGACCCTTTGATCCTCGGAAATGATTGCCACCTTGTCATGATAACGTTCAAAGGCTGCTTCCATCACCTCCCCGATTGCCCGATCCTCCCAGTAGCCTTTCTCCTTATACTTCTTAATAAGTTCTTCGGGCCACGGTACACACCCTTCGAGCATTTCCTGCTACCTCCCCTGCTTTTCCGACTTCAGAGCCTTAATAAAAGCCATCTGCTATCACCCTGGAAGATTATCTCCAAATCTCCCATGGCTCAGCACAGATCCCCTCTCTTTTCATTCACTAGGTTTTGCAGCTACATCAAGTATGGCTTCGACATACTTGTTATACCCTGTACACCGGCAGAGGTTGCCTGCTATGGCCTTCCGAACCTCCTCCTCGCTCGGCTTCGGGTTCTCATTGAGCAGCCCCTTCGCCGCCATCAGCACACCAGGTGTACAGAATCCGCACTGAAATGCCCCATGTTCGATAAAGGCTTGCTGCAAGCGGTGCAGCTCACCGTTCTGTCCCAGCCCTTCTACCGTTTCAATCATTCTTCCCTGGGCCTCTACGGCCAGTACCAAACATGAGGCAACGGGTTTCCCATCTAATAGGACGGTGCACGTACCACATTCGCCTTCGTTACAGCCCTTCTTTGTTCCGGTCAGGCCGAAGTTCTCCCTTAATACTTCGAGCAAGGTTCTTCGGACATCTATTTCATCCTCATAAATCTCACCGTTTATGGTAAACGTCATCGGCTGTTTCATGTCTATCCTCCTCTTAGCGAAAGTCTAGCCCCCGCCTAGCATTTGCTCCATAATAATGATTTTTTCAACGTTTTGGTTTATCTTGTAAATAACTTCACCTGTTCTTGCGTCTGCCACGAGCCCTCCCACTGGGTCATTGTAGGTGTCCTCCAGAATCTTTTCCGCCTCCTGAATCGTTACTTCCCTGATTTCCGCGCTACCTATGGTACGAACCTTGATCTTTCGTGTCATTTCAAGTCTTCTTCCTCTATTTTACGGAAACCTTTTAGTCTATCTCTTCTTTAGCTTTATTGAGTGCCCTTGCGGTTAGTGTTCTCACCATCTCTTTTCTATACTCGGTAGAACCTCGTATGTCAGAGATAGGGCGAGCCTCCTCCGATGCCGCTGCTGCTGCTTTTCTTACTAACCCAGCACTAAACGGCTTTCCCCTAAGCAGGCTCTCAGCCTTAGTCGCCCTCATTGGTGTTGGAGCAACAGCCCCCAGGGCAATCTTGGCGTCACTACAGGCCCCGTCCTGTAAGGTAACAATGGTAGCTACACCAACAATGGCTAACTCCATAGCTGCCCTTACGGTATGCTTTATGTACACCATTCCACTATGAGGTAACGGATTAGGCACCTGCACCTCTACCACTAGTTCATTGTGAGCCAAAACTGACTCTGAGGGACCAGTGAAGAAATCTTCAACAGCAATAGTCCTCTCACCCTTGCTGTTGGCTAGCTTAAGATTGGCTCCCAGAACAATCAATCCCGGGGCCATATCTGCTGAAGGCAAAGCAGTACATAGATTGCCAACTATAGTGCCTAAATTCCTTACCTGTGCTGAGGCCATTGTTGAAGCGGCTTGGGAGAGAATAGGGAATCTTTCTCTAACCAAAGGAGAGATCTCCACGGCATGAATTGTAACCAATGGGCCAAATCTGAGTCCCTGTGCTTCATCATAGTCAATATGATTTAACCCCGGGATATTCTTAAGACCTATTAAGTATTGAGGGATTTCCTCTCTCCTCTTCATCTTATGCAAGAGATCGGTGCCGCCGGCGATTACTTTCGCTTTTCCATTATGTGACGAGAGAAGAGATAGGGCCTCATCAATTGTTTCTGGTGCTAGATATTCAAAGCCTGGTAATCTCCTCAGATAGGGATATTTCATTATTACTTACCCTCCTTCTTGTCTTTCAGTGCTTTGAGAATCCTCTCCGGTGTAAATGGTGGATTGGTTATCCTTACTCCTACCGCATCCTCAATGGCATTTCTTATGGCGGCCATGATCGCTGTCGTGCAGGTCTCTCCCGCCCCCTTTGCGCCAAATGGCCCTATTGGATCATGCACTTTAACATGGTAGTTGGTTAATTTGGGTACATCAATAGCTCTAGGAATTTTATAATCCCTCAAAGATGAGCTGAGTGCCTGCCCTTTATCATTGTAGAGACTTATCTCGTATAGCGCCTGCCCAATCATATGCGCAGATCCGCCATCCATCTGGCCCTCTACCAATAATGGGTTAATGGGCTGGCCACAATCATCGGCAGCCACAGAGTTGAGGAGCTTTGCTTTCCCTGTCTCCGGGTCCACATCTAGCTCTACAGCCTGGGCCACAAAGCTAAATGATGGGGTGAAGTGCTCGGCGTGTCCTTGAGAGAAATCCGCTACTTCAGCCCCTGGAAAACCCCAGCTACCATGCCCATAGATAGATTCCCCTAGACCGTATATAATTTGTCTCACTACCCTTACGAAGGGGATCTGCTTTTCAGGATTATTCCCCACATAGATCTTCCGGTCTCTAAAGATTAAATCTTCTTCTTTTGCATCAAGTATCTCAGCGGCAACCCGAGCTAGCTTTTTCTTGGCGTCCTCAGCGGCTGCGATAACCGCCTGTCCACTCCATACAGTACATCGATCGCCGAACATCCCCGAATCAAGTACCGTATCATGACTATCCTCCATTTCTATGTGTATATCCTCAAAATGTACACCCAACACCTCAGCTGCCATCTGGGCAAAAACGGTATCACAACCCTGGCCAAGCTCTGTGCCACCGTGTATGAGGTTAACGGTACCATCTTCTCCGATCTTTACCACTGCAGATGAGGCGAAATGTCCCCCCATACGTAACCCGGAAATCTGGGCACCACAGGCAAAACCGAGGCCCCTATTTAGCGCCTTTTTAGCTCGTTTTTCCTTCCAACCTATGCCATCAGCAACCTTTTTTATGGCATCCTCCAGCCCTGTACTGTTTATCTTCGACCCGCTTACCAGGATCTCACCTTCCCTAACAATATTCTTGAGCATCACATCCACCGGGTCCAAACCTAGTTCTTTAGCCATAATAGACACCATCGAGCTGAACACATAGCCGGCAATAACCTGAGATTGACCGCGTACCGCTCCGCACACCGGCAGATTAGTATAGACCCTTTTGGCATCATATCTCACATTGGGAACCCTGAAAGGTAAGGTAGTAAACAGACCGAAGAGATAGAGGTTCAGCGCTGCAACGCTGAGATAAGCACCGCCATCGGCTATGTACCTGCAATCAGTGGCGACTAGAGTGCCATCCTTCTTCATACCTACCTTCAGCCAGACATGCTTCTCATGCCTCTGACGGTACGTACCAACTACCTCATCTTGAGTTACGGCTATTTTGACCGGCCTGCCCGTCTTTTGGGTGAGGCGCACAGCGCAGAAATCAAGGTCGAGTGCCTCATGCTTGCCGGAGAAGGCTCCACCTATGTAAGGGTTGACTATCCTTATTTTATCTAAAGGCATGTCCAGCCCCCATGCCAGGTGACGCCAGGTTATATAAGGGCTTTGCTTTGAACCTTGAAATAATACGCGCCCTGAACCATCGACGCTAGCGAGGGCAACGTGAGGTTCAATAAAGCCAATGGTTACCCTCTGCGTTTCAAACTTTTCTTCCCGGATATAATCACACCTCTTAAATGCTTGCTCTACATCGCCATATTCGAAATGGCATGTGCTGCCAATATTATTTTCCGCATTTTCGTGGACCAAAGGGGCACCTTCCTTGATGGCCTCCTCCCAGTTGAGTACTGGGGGTAATTCCTCGTATTCTACTTCGATTAGGTCTAGCGCCTCCTCAGCCGTATCCTCATCCACTGCTGCCACTGCTGCCACTGCCTCACCGTAATGGCGCACCTTGTCGAAAGCTATGGGTGGGCGGTCGGCATATTTCTTCATGAAACCAATCACAATTCCAGGGAAGTCCTTACCAGTTATTACCGCCCTAACCCCGGGCAGCTTTTCTGCCTTGCTCGTATCAATGTTGAGAATTTTGGCATGGGCATAAGGGCTTCTTAGGAGCTTTCCGTGGAGCATACCAGGAAGCATCAGATCATCAGCGTATGTAGCTGTGCCCGTAACCTTAACCCTGCCATCAATTCTCGGTAGCGGCTTACCAACAACCTCATATTGTCCCATGTTTGCCTCCTTAGCTATTTCTTTGCCCAGTACTGATGGCCCTCAATTATGACGGTGTTCCGAAAAATTCTATTTTCACCTTCTCGGACAGTAAATCCTCAAGAGTGAGCTTATCGCGCTTGAGAAACTCATCGCCAAGTTCCTTATCTATCTCACCTTTCTTGAAAAGTTGGGCGGTAATATATGCCCGCAGATGCCTCTTGTCAATCTTGTTGACTGCTGTTAGCGGCCAGCCCCCTACTACTTCCACCCTTTCCGGCCATTGAAAAACAGCAATTCCCTGTTCCTTCATATACTGCTTCACCTCATCAAAGGTCACTGATTCTCCTTGCCTTGACTGAATGAAGGCGCAAAGCCTTTCACCGAGCCTCAGGTCAGGCATCCCAACGACAGCCGCGTTTATTATCTTGGGGTGCCTCATCAAAAGGTTCTCAACAGGCTCGGGATATACGTTCTCCCCACCACGTATGATCATATCCTTTTTCCGGCCCTCCACAACAAGCCTGCCATCCTCACGCCGTGACATGAGGTCTCCTGAGTGAAAAAACCCCCCTTCATCGAAGGCCTTTTTGTTCTCCTCTGGATTTCTGAAATAACCCCGGAAGTTCAGCGGGCCTTTCGCCACCATTTCTCCTATTTCCCCAACCTCAACTTCCTCATTCTTATCGTTGACAATCCTTATTTGCACTTCAGGCTCCATGAACATGGGGAACCCGATGGTGTTCATCTGGGGCTCTCTGGGACTATTCCAGCGGTTGCAAATCATGGGGCCTTCAGCCATACCGAGGTGGTTCACCATGTCAACACGGAGCTCCGTAAGGCACCATTCAACCAGTTCTGGTTTTACCTTCTGACCACCAGCACCGATTACGCGGAGAGAGCTCAAATCGTAGTTCTTTCTCTCCTCATTTGCCTCCATCCAGTATGTAATCTGCACCGGTATGAGCATAGTATGGGTCACCCCATACCGTTCAATCAGCTTAAAATGTTCCTCTGGTCTGGGCGATCTGGCTACTATTATGGTCCCACCCATAAAGGTTGTTGGCCCGCTCATGGTGATAAAGGCGGCATTATGGGCCACCGGGATTGCAACCAGACTCACAGACTCGTCTGTGTAACCTGCCAGTGTGCCATAGCCCTTCCACTGGCAGATGTAATCATTATGGGTCCTCGGTATCCCTTTGGGCAGCCCGGTCGTACCCCCGGATAATTGTTCGCAGCAGATATCGTTGGGGTCGGGCCTATATTGAACAAGGTAATCCGCAGGGTAGTCCCGTTCAATTTCCTGGTGCATGAGATCATCGACATTCAGCCAACTCCCGGCTGCCTTACCGCCAGCAACCACAAATATCTCTAGATAAGGATGCTGGTTCTTGATTTCCTCCACCATTCCGACAAAGTCGAATTTCTCTCCGACCATAACACAGATTCCCTTGGCCTTGTGGAGCCCTATCTCATGGTTCACCTCCAACATCCGGTGCCGGGGGAGACACATCACCGGAATTGCACCAATCAGATTGAGGCCGAAGAAAAGATAGAAAAACTCTACGACATTAGCCATCTGGAGCACAAGGAAATCACCATATCCCACGCCCAATCTATGCAGGTGGAGCGCCATCCGGTTCGCCTTTGTCTGCAGCTCCCTCCAGGTAATCTCCCTTGTACCGTCGGCCAGGGCTGGCTTATTGGGGAACAATTCTGCATTTCGGTCAAGCAGGTCGCAGACAGTCAGGTTATGCCAAAACCCCTTGGCTACGTATGTGTTTATTTCTTCATCTGTGAAGGGATGCCAGCCATCAATTACTTCTTTGTGGGTACGTTTCTGCATGGATTTACACACCTCCTTAGCGAGAGATGGGACAAACGCTTACTCCAGCTTCTCAGGTCCCGAGAATCGGTAATTTCAGGGCTGCCCAGTATCACCCTTGGAATGTCAATGAATAAACGCGCCAAACTCAGCAGTATCTATATTTAGAGTAAGGATCGTCTCGAGTCAAGTCGTTGTTGGACCGGAGGTTCCGTAAAATAGGAACTGCAAGTCTAACAATTCTTGATTTTCAGGTTGCAGTGAAGTATTTTGAAGCCCAGAGTCATGAGTGCTCCGAGTGGTGTGATCCCCTTTGAAAAATCATTAGTCTACGCGGGAGTCGGTAAATGAAGGTCAACAAAGTCGTCTGCATTCAGTGCCATAATGCGTGCAGGTTAGCTGTAACAGTCGACGGTAATCGATTAGTTTCAGTTGAGCCCGACAAGCAGTTCCCCGGAGCAAAGGCCTCAAACCCAATCTCAAAGGCTTGTCCTCGGCGCAGAAATGTGATTGACTATTTCTATCATCCGGCACGGCTGAATTACCCCCTGAAACGTATCGGAAACCGGGGAGCGAATAAATGGCGGGAGATCTCATGGGACGACGCTTTCGCTGAGATTGCCGCCCGCATCAAAACGGTCCTTGCCCACTATGGTCCTGAAGCAATTGCCACGACAAGTGGGACGGGCCGAACCCATGATGAAACAAGACAGAGGTTCTTTAATCTCCTCGGATCCCCAAATCACATCGGGGCAGGCGCGATTTGCTACGGCCCCATGTGCGTGATGAGCAATCTCCTGTTTGGATGGCGAGTCTTCCCCGTGGTTCGGGCCAATACGAGGTGTATCATTCTATGGGGTGGAGGAGGACCTCGATACTGGGATATATTCTGGAAGGCCGCGAAAAAAGCACGTCGTGACAACGGTGCAAAGATTATCGTCATTGACCCGAGAGGGATAGACACTCTAAAGCATGCCGATCTCTGGCTTCAAATACGGCCCGGCACAGACTGTGCCCTTGCCCTGGGAATGATCCATCACATCATCGAGGAAGGGTTATACGATAAGCCGTTTGTTGAGAAATGGTGTTATGGCTTTGACCAGCTCAAGGAAAGGGTCAAGCACTATCCAATCGAGAAAGTCGCTGAGATCACGTGGATTCCCGCCCATCAAATACGCGAGGCTGCAGAGTGGTATGCCACGCTGAAACCCGGGGCAACCAATCACGGAATGGGGCTCGAACACCTGCACAATTCCATTCAAGCCTTGCAGGCCCACTTTATCCTTTCGGCTGTTGTCGGAAACATCGAAGAACAAGGGGGTGACATTTTTCCGACTCCCTATCCTGGCATTATCCATGAGCAGGAGATTGCGGCCCATGACAGGCTGCCTGAGGAGCAGATCACTAAGACCATCGGAGGCGACCGATTCCGCCTCATGTCACGAAAAGGCTTTGACGCTGTACAATCTAACGTTGCGAGGCTATGGGGCAATGAGGCCTATAACCGAACCTCATACGAATGCTTCGCCCATGCTCCGAGTGTATACCGGGCCGTCCTCACGGGGAAACCCTACCCGGTTCGGGCCATGATCACACTTTCAAGTAATCCCATGGTGACGCAGCCAAACACGAACCTCATCTATGAGGCCCTTAAGAGCCTGGACTTATACGTTGTGGTCGACTTTTTCATGACACCCAGTGCTGAGCTGGCCGACTATGTTCTGCCGGCAACGACTTATCTGGAAAGGCCGTGGCTTTGGACCTATTCCGGAATTGTCGGTAGTGAACGAGCTCTACCGAAAACCGTTGTCGGGCAATACGATCGCCGCGACGATTATGATGTTTGGAGAGGATTAGGGCTGCAACTTGGTCAGGAAGTTGATTGGCCCTGGGAGACTCTAGAAGAGCTGTACGATTACCGGCTGGAGCCCATAGGGCTCAGTTTCAAGGAATTCATGGACCAGGGCGGATTTCTTTCTGCACCCAAGGAGCATAAGCGCTATCAAAAAGTGGGCTTTGCAACGGCCACCTGGAAAATCGAACTTTATTCTACAACACTGGAGAAGTTAGGCTACGACCCGCTCCCGGAATTCCAGGAGCCCTCGGAGAGCCCCTTCAGCCGCCCCGACCTGGCCAAAGAATACCCGTTCATTCTCATTACGGGCGGCAGGGTTCAGCCCTATTACCATTCCGAACATCGACAGGTCCAGTCGCTGAGAAAAATGCATCCTGACCCGATCATGCAGATCAACCCAAAGACCGCAAGAGAGTTGGGTATTGAGGAGGATGATTGGGTCTGGATAGAGTCTCCCAGAGGGAGGATCAGACAAAGATGCAGATTTTTCGACGGGATAGATCCGAGAGTGGTCCATGCACAACACGGCTGGTGGTTTCCGGAGGAAGACGGTGCAGAACCCTCGTTACACGGGGTCTGGAAATCAAATTGTAATGTATTGACGGATGATGACCCTGATGTCTGCAACACTATTAGTGGGGGGTGGCCTCTCCGTGGGTTGCTCTGCAAGGTCTATAAGACTGAAGCTTAGAAGTTCATCAGATCGAATCTCGTTCGTAAGATAATCAGGAAGACCTAGGGAAAGGAAGGAAAACGGCTCCTCAGCATTGAGCCGCATGCTAATAAGGGCAGATGAGGTGAGGTAAATGGACCGAGATAGAGTGCCAAAGGAAAACCGGTATTTTGTTAAAAAATTGGAAACCATGCCCATAGATGAAGTAAGGAAATTGCAGTTTGAGAAAACAAAGGAGACCCTGGAGAAAGCTTATCATACCAGTGAGTTCTACCGTGAACTGTTTGATAGGACAAAGGTAAAGCCGGAGGATTTCAAAAAACTCGAGGATATCGCCAGATTCCCCTTCATAGAGAAACAAGACCTGGTAAGAGATCAGGAGGCAAATCCCCCTTTTGGAAGGAGGGTTTGTGTTCCACCCAGTAAGATCCATCGCGTCAATGTGACCAGCGGTACCTCGGGGATGGGGCAGGAAGTGCACTGCCATGACGAAAAGGCAATCTGGGCGGCCAACGCCTCCACCGCATCGCATTTTGCTGCAATTGGGTTAAACAAGGGGGATGTATCAGCTGTCTTGTATCCCCTGGGCACCATGACCGGCGGCATGCTGGCTTATGAAGGCCTCCGGATCTTCGGTGCCACTCCCCTACCCCTTGCGGTATTCAACACCAATCAAAGAATCGACATGATGAGGAGGTTCAATGTCTATCATTTTCTCACCACGCCTGCCTACCTCACTCGCATAACAAATGTCTGCATGGAGCGCGGCTTAGATCCGAAAAAGGGGTTTCCCAGTCTGAAGGGGATTACCCTTTCCACGGAACCCTTTTCTGCCAACTGGGCGCTGAGAATGGAGGAACTATGGGGAACGGTCATCCATGACATTTATGGATCTACCCAAGTGAACTTGAACTATGCGATTACCTGCAAATACGGCGTTGTCCCCGACGGGCACTTTGGATACTATCACTTGGCTGATTACTTTGCACTGGTTGAGGTACTGGATAAGGAGACCGATAAACCGGCGGAATACGGTGACTGGGGAGAACCTGTGGTGACGACCTTTTCCAGGGAAGCCATGCCCCTTATTCGCTTCAGGTCAAACGACCGCGTCAGATTACTTCCACCGGTACGTTGTGCCTGCGGCAGAGAGTCTGCAGTATGGGAGGTGGGAACCATTTCAAGATACGATGATATGATCAAGATAAAGGCGACTAATGTATGGCCACAAGCCGTGGATGAGGCGGTATTTTCTTTTGAGGAAGTTGAAGAATACAATGGTAAGGTCTTTATCACTGAGAACGGTTTAGAAGTCGCCACCGTAACCGTGGAATTCAAAGAGACAGCACTGGATAACACGCCAAAGGCCACGATACTTAAGAGACTGAGTGATAGAATAAAAGAGGTGACGCAGGTTACCATGAGCGTTGAAGAGGTCCCCCATGGAACGCTGCCTCGATTTGAGTACAAGGCAAGACGCTGGACCGACGAGAGGGTTGAGGGGTTGGAAAGGGTGAAATATATTGAGAAGTAAAAGGTGATAGACGGAACCTGATCTTATACCAAGTTGCAATCATGTCATTGCGAGGAGCGAAGCGACGTGGCAATCTATCCTATGGAGATTGCTTCACATTCGTTCGCAATGACGTCTATAAATAGTAGCCTTTTGAATGCAACTTGGTATTACATCTTTTCTGTGCCCGCTTTGATATCACTGGACGCAGCAAACCCCCCTGGCCTCAGTCTCTATACCTTCCTGACATTGCACGGATACCCTTTTATTGGAAGCGAGCCACTTATGGGGTCTATCTTATCCGTCTGGTACAGCAGATTAACATTGGCTCCCTCTGAGGAATAGGGATCATAACCGGGGAGGTCCAGTTCATGACAGGCCTGCCACCAGCCATTCTGGGTGCAGACAATATCGTAGGCTATCCCCTCGGTTAATCTCGCTCGCAGTGTGACACTCCCAAAGGGGGTCTCCACGATCACCCAATCTCCATCCCGCAAATCAAGATCTTGAGCTTTTTCGGCGTTGATCTCCAAGAACGGATCGGGAACCCGCTTTCTCAAAGCAGGAACGGCCCGATGTTGCGAATGGCTGTACTCCACAACCTTGCTGTTGATAAGAAGGAGAGGATACTTCTTCGATATGTCCTGAGGGAAGCAGTAGGAAATGGGGTCTTTCCATATTGGCAGCGGATCATGGCCCTCCCGTTTGAATGGGATGGAATATATCTCGATCCTTTTGGATGGAGTGGGAAAGCCAAGGAAATTTCCAGCATCATCATTCGCGTATTTCCGGTATCCCATGGGTATGTTAATAGTCATAGGGCCTTGGTTTGCCTTTAACTGTGCTACCGTGACATTGGAGGGAGCAAACTGGTAATTAAACGCCGCCTCCAGATCACCACCCCAGAACATATCACCCAGCCCAAGCCTCTTTGCCAGTTCAAAAATGATCTTCATATCAGGCCAGGACTCATGCTGCGGTGGTACCACTGCCGGGCGTAGCTGGATATAACCTTCATCGCCAAGGGGTCCGATACTTGCTCCCACGTGCCAACTCTCCCATGAACTGGCCGCAGGTAGCACAATATCTGCCAGTTCCGCAGTAGGGGAAAGAAAGAGTTCAGCCTCAACGTGGAAATCCAGTTGGGAAATAGCCTCCTTGGCCACCTTGCTTGGCGCATTGGACATAATGAGATTTCCGCCAAAGCCAATCAGTGCTTTGATCGGGTATGGTTTTCCATCCAAGATCGCTTTGTACACCTCGTAGGCCTGGGTGCTCTTAAATATTCCACATGGACCCAATGGACGCTTCAAGAATCCGAGACGACTCCTGTCTGCCTCGGCACTTAACAGATCGTGACCAAGAACCGGATTTGCAGCAGGCCCTTGAACAACAACATTGCCACCGGGCTTATCAAAATTACCCGTAAGGGCGTAAAGGATACAAATAGCACGATTCGTCTGAGTTGCATTGATGCTCTGCTCAATGCCGTTCCATGAATACCAGCATGACGGTTTAATAGAAGCGAACATTCTTGTTGCATCCCTGATTCTCTCCTGTGGCACCCCAGTGAGGGCTTCGGCCTTGCTGAGAGTGTATTCAGAAACCGACTCCTGCAGGAGTGTGAAAACCGTCTTGCACTCAATTTCTCCTCCGTCTGCCCCTGTGAGAGTATACGTGCCATCCAGAACAGGCTCTATGGACAGAGGTGAACCAGGGAAAAAAGGCTTGGGATCCTCGTTACCTGCATCTATCATCACGTAACTTGAATGATTGCCGCCTTCAGCCAGCTCCCTTGCCATAAGGAAATCACCCGTGTCACCTCTTATCAAAAACGGAGCTGTGGTCCAGTCTCTGACAAATGCATAATCATAAAGATCTTCCTTGATCATCTCATGTATCATGCTCAAGACCAATAGACCATCGGTGCCCGGGCGTACCTGAAGCCAGAGGTCGGCCATCGCAGCTATCTCTGTCTTCCGCGGGTCGACTACGATGAGCTTTGCCCCGTTGTCCAAACCCCGTTTTATGAATTGAAGGAGGGAATGGCGAGTAGCGTGAATATTGCTTCCCCAGATTAGAATGCAGGCAGATCGTTCGAATTCAGCCCTTCCCGCAGAATGCATTCTGCCAATATTGCCATAGGTATATGATGAAGCACAATCTCGATGCCACTGGCAAATATGGGTTGTAGCGATATTATTGGGTGTACCGAGCGCATTTGCGAATCTGGTTACCCACAAGCCCAGCTCACCCATGGGAGAGCCGGCAGGGCCGGAGCGAGCGACGGCGATCGCTTCCGGTCCAAATTTAGCTCTAATTCCCTTGAGATTTTCCGCAACCGTATCCAGGGCCTCATCCCAGGATATCCTTTCCCAGCCTGGATCAGGGTCGCCCTTGGGTCTCGTCCTTCGCATCGGATAGTGTAAACGCTGATTGTTGTAAACTAATTCGGGCCCCGCATGCCCTTTTGGGCAGAGACTATGGCCAAGCGGATGCTTACTGTCCGGCCTGACCTCCACAAAGACCCCGTCCCTGACGATGGCGACGGTAGGGCACCAGCATGAACATTGGGAACAATAGCCTCTAATCTCTTCGATACCGTGCTTACCTTTCATAGATGATCAACCTCCAGTCCGGCACGTATTTGAATATTCAGGGGTATGTTTTGTCAAGGAAAAATCATCTGATTTTTTTCTTGACAAGGCAAAAACGCTTGGGTATATATAGAGATCATTAGTTCTCCCTGGAGATAATAAGGGGGGCGAAGCATGGTTTCTTTTGATCAAATTCATGGAGCACGAATAACCCACCCAAGGGGCAACATGTCACTGAATTATAAAAGGGTGCCGGCCATTGACAAATGCTTTTCAATTTTAGCGCTGATGGCGGATGCGAAACGGCCCTTTGGGTTCAATGAAATCGTCAAGAATCTGGGTCTGAATAAAAGTACGGTATTCAACATCCTGCATACGTTGAACGATCTTGGTGTACTTGAGAAAGGACCGGACGCTCTCTTTAGATTCGGACCACGCTTGTTTATCCTGGGCAATGCTGCTGCCGGGGGGTCTGAGTTGATCCAGACGGTGCATCCCTATCTCGAAACCATCAACCATGAATTTAAATTGTCTGCTTTTTTCGGGATTCTTTCAGACCAGGAGGTCATTATCGTGGACAAGGCGGATCGGGCCCACAGGATCAAGATATCATCAGAAATCGGCATGAGAATACCGATTTTTGCCGGGGTCGCCGGAAAAGCCCTTCTTTCACAACTGCCTGAAACAGACATCGATGAAATCCTGTCGGAAAATACACCCAAACGATATACGCCCAGGACCATCACTGACAAGACAGCCTATAAAAAAGAGATTCTGAGCGTCAAGAAAACCGGCATTGCCTACGACAGGGAAGAATACATCGAAGGGCTTATCGCCGTGGCCATCCCGCTTCAGACGTGCAGAGAGGATTTACAGGCAGCCATATGGGCTGTCGGGCTCAAACAAGAGTTTCGGGAAGATGTCATGATGCGAATTACCAAATTCCTTTCAAATATCGTAAAGGAGATCAATTACCGCTTTTCCATGATTGCGGGGCCTTTCAACCATATGAATGAAACGCTGAATTAGGAAGGCAACCTCACGTGGTTCCGGCTTGACACACAATGGCGAATCCCATATAGTCTGAGCCCAAAAAAGGAAGTTCTTATCACCTTATCATCAAAGGAGGAGATATTGCAATGGCCACAGAAGTCATAAAATCTGATTGTATCCTGTGCATAAACAGTTGTGGCATAAACGCATATGTTGAGGACGGAAAGTTGGTAAAAGTAGAGGGGATGAAGGAGCACCCCATCAGCGAAGGCGTCATATGTCCCAGGGGTACGGCCCTTCCTGAATGGGTCTATTCGAAGGGTAGGCTCCAATATCCCATGAAGAAGGCGGACGGCGAATGGGTACGAATATCATGGGACGAGGCCCTGCACACGACCGCGGAAAAGCTTCAGGAGATCAAGGATAAATACGGTGCCAAGGCCCTTGCCGTGTACACGGGATCTTTGGGTACGGAGAATATTGAGCTGGCGGGCTATGCCCAGAGGTTTCGAGGTGTCTACGGCACCCCTAATCTCCTCTCTGTTGAGGGTAACTGCTTCCGTTCCCGCATTATGGCACGTCAGATGACTTTCGGCGGTTATCCGATCGAAGAACCCTGGAATTCCAAATGTATCCTTGTCCTCGGCACAAACGTGGACAACTCCAAGATCACCGTGGGAGCCAAGATTTATAAGGCCCTAGATGAAGGCACCATGGAACAGGTGATTGTGGTCGATCCCAAACGCATCCCGTTGGCGGATCGGGGAATCCATATCAAGATACGACCGGGAACGGACACCGCTCTCTGTCTCGGGATGCTGAACGTGATCATTTCGGAAGGGCTTGAGGACAAGGCGTTTGTCGAAAAATATACCATGGGATTCGACAAGCTTGCAGAGCATGTCAAACAGTATCCACCTGAGAAGGTTTCAGAGATTACATGGGTCCCTGCCGAGGATATTATTAAGATAGCCCGCATCTTTGCCACCACGAAACCGGCCTCGATCTTTCCGGGGACCTGCTCCATTGACCAGCATATCAATGGCTTCCAGGGAAATCGCATCCATGCCATCATGCAGGCGGTGACGGGAAACGTGGATATCCCGGGTGGATGGGTTTCCATCCCCTTTATTCGTCTAGGCGACATGAGGGTCACCGAGATCAGCGACCCCATCGGCACCAAGGAGCATCCCCTGTTTAGGCGTTTCTGGGGCCGGACATCTCCCTATGGACAGCAGATGCTCTTTGCCGACGCTGTTTTAAAGGGGGAGCCCTATCCCATCAAGGGCCTGGTCTGTACTGGCGGCAACCCCGCCGTGACCCTTCCCGACTCAGCCCGAATCAGGGAGGCGATGAAGGCTTTGGATTTTATGATGGTAGCGGATTTGTTTATGACGGACACGGCCAAACTGGCGGACATTGTGCTTCCCGCCTGTTCATTTCTTGAAAAGAGCGGTGTCGGATATGTCTATGGTGTTACGAACTGCATCCCTTACGCCATGGTTCGAAAACAGGTGATCAAGCCCATCGGCGAGAGCTGGCCGGATTGGAAGATCTGGACGGAGCTGGGAAAGAGAATGGGATATGGTGAGTTCTTCCCGTGGAAGACGGAAGAAGAGATCATCGATTTCTTCCTCGGCCCCAGCGGCTTAACCCGGGAACAACTGACCCATGAACATCCCGAGGGGGCCTACTATGCCGAGAAAAAATATATCCAGGGCAAATACAGGACCCCTTCAGGGAAGATCGAACTCTACTCAGAGACGCTCGCTGAAAATGGTTACGATCCCATCCCCCATCATGTGGAGCCGAGTAAGAGTCCGATCAGCTCTCCTGAACTCTATAAAAAGTATCCGGTGATCCTGACAACCGGTAGCCGGATTCCCGAATACACCCACTCCCAGTTCAGGGGCGTTCCAACATTGGAGAAGACCGCACCGGAGCCCCTCGCGGAGATCCATCCGGAGACGGCCAAGAAGTATGGCATCTCTGACGGCGATATGATTACGGTCGAAACGGTCAAGGGAAAGATCAATATCAAGGCCCGGACCACGGAAGACCTGATCCCCGGGATACTCAGCATTCCTCACGGATGGGCGAATGCAAACGCGAATGAACTGACCGAGCTCGAGCCTCGAGATCCCGTCACAGGCTATACGGAAATGAAGTCCCTGCTTTGCAGGATCAGCAAGCCGGAAAATGTCCGCAAGGCTGCATAGAACCCAACCATTTTGAACTATAAAAACCCGCCGGGCCCAAGGCTCGGCGGGTTTTTATACTCAAATTTGGGAGATATCAATCGTTCTGATGAAACATTTGAGAATTACGGAGCATATCGAATACTTGCGTCCTAGAAACGAGATCAGCCGTTTCCTATGCTCAGGAATGATCGTCCGCGGTTCAGGAAAAGTCTTTTTCGATACAAATTTCGGTGAAGCTAAGACCAAGGAATTGCTGCTTTCTGAAAAACCGGATTTTGCCTTGCTTTCTCACTACCACCTGGACCACGCCCTATGGGGCGGATTTGTCCGGAGCGCTTCGGATGCCGAATTGTTCCTGCCGCTCGGTGAAGGGGATTACGTGGCAAAGCCCGATTTTTTTCTCGAAAGGACCAGCGGACAAATGCCCAGCGCCGAACTCTGGAAACAATTTGTCCTGGAGCACCTAAAATTTAAAGGATTTCGGGAATTCAGGACCTATGATGGGTCCTTCAGTCTGGATCTTAAGAAGACAAAGATGGTCTTTATCCCGGCCCCCGGTCATTCTCCGGGACACATGACCGCTTATTTTTCGGAGGAGAATATCCTTTTTACAAGCGATCTAGGCTTCGGCCTCTTCGGCCCCTGGTACGGGTTTAGGGATGGTGACATTTGTCATTATGTGGAATCTCTTCTAAACCTCAAGGCCATGAAACCAAAGCTCCTCCTCACAGGACACGATGGCGTCATTTGCAAGGATATCGAAGGGATTTTCGATCGCTGCATTGAAGCCTTCTTTTTGAGAGAGGATATGATCAGGGAAGGGCTGGAAAAGGGACGATCCAGAGATTCTATTGTGGAAGATGGGATCTATTTTAAAAACAAGGAAAAGGCCAAAGGCCCCTTAAAGGGCTTTCTGGTTGATTGGGATACCGTCATGTTCGATCTTCATATAGGGGTTCTAAACGAAGGAGGACTTGATTTCTTTTTCCCGGGGACGGGCCGGAATTCACAGTTCAGGCCAATTAAATCATAGCGAAGCTCCGCCCCAAACCGAAGAGTTGGCGTAGTAAAGGTCCCGTTACTTGACGCGAGTGACTGGATACCGGATCCTGGTACTGGATAGAAAAGAGTTCCTTAGTCCCTCGATTCATAAATTCGATAACGAATCTATTTACTCGGGGCTAAGTGCTGAGTGAGCAATTGCAGAGACTATAGTAAAGGAAATACGTTATGGTATTTGCGAATCGAAGCACTTAGCATCCAGCATCGGCCTGACACGAGCACCAAAATTTAAAACCAAAACTTGACATTCATTTTGAGATCTTAGCTTATAAAGACATCTAGTAGGGTAAGGAGGCTTCTTTCATCTCGATCATTAACAAAAATCACAAAGCAAAAACAAAGAATATCGCAACAACTGGCCTCTTTTAGGGTCCTTCCATGCCACCAGTTCTACTGGTGGTCGCTGATTGTTTCTATTATCGCCACTAACTGAGGACTTTCAGGAGGAGCTATGTCACAGGGTGTCACATTGGCAAAGGGATCCTTTTCAAAGGATTTCGCCGAGCGTCTGACCGACTACTACCGATTTGCGGATCCTGATGGGCGTTATGCAGAGCGCAAACTGCGGCAGTGGGAGGCCGACGGCCGCGTCGTCTTGTACGAGGCAAAAGGGGAATCCAGGCCGGTCGGATGGGTCGTGTACAGGCTCGACAGCAGCGCCATTGAAGAGATCATCGTTCGAAAGGATGAGGCAGCGGGGGAGGGGCTGGAAGAGGCCATAGTGGATGCCCTCATCGACCGGGAGAGCCTCGTCTCCGCCGAAATCCTCGAGGAAGATGTGGAAAAATACCGCTGGATGCTCGAGTACGGCTTTCGACCCACGCGTTATTTTAACAAAGATGGGTTGGCCCTCGTTAAGATGGATTTGAGCATCGCGGTATATCTCCGAAAGATCAAGGGCAAGCCGCCCGCAAAAACCTACCCAAATGTGGAGAAGGTGGTCGTCGAAAAGGTCCCGCCGACAAGAAGCGGCGAAGAACTCAAGGCCTCCCTCATGAATGTTTTTCATTCGCTCGGCGGAATGGAAAAATTTGTGAAAAAGGGGCAGAACGTGGTCATCAAGGCCAATGTGGTGGCGGATCACGGCCTAAGGGACGGCGTTTACCAAGGTGGAGTCGTGACCGACGTGAGGCTTGTCAGGGCCCTGATAGAGGTCCTGCTTCCGGTCGCAGGGAAGGTGACCGTGGCCGAAGGCGCGTCCATCAACCGGGCCGAGACGGATAAGCTCTTTGCCCATTACGGGTACGACCGGTTGACGGAAATCGATCCCAAAAGGGTTGCGCTCGTGGACCTCAACACGGACAGTCTGATTAGAAAAACGGTCCCGAACGGGAAAAGGATGCTCTCTCGAGAGATTCCCCTCACCCTGGAACAGGCGGATGTCGTCATTAACCTTCCTGTAATGAAGACCCATTTTGCTGCGCTTGTGTCTTTGAGCATCAAGAATCTACAGGGCGCCATCCCTCCCCTTGAGAAATACATGAGCCATTTCTTCGGGCTCTGGCAAAATCTCGTCAATACCCACTATCTTGTAAAGCCGAAACTCGTGATCGTGGACGGCCTCACAGCCCAGGAAAACTTTGGGCCGGTTTATGGGACTCCCAAGACAATGAATCTCATCATCGGAGGAACAAATCCGGTGGCTGTGGATGCAGTAACAATGAGGATAATGGGACTGGATCCTGCACTCTCCCCCCCGGTACAGCTCGCACATATGCAAGGACTGGGGTCTATTGAGCCTGAAAAGATAAACGTCGCGGGCACTCCCATTGAGGAAGTGATGAGCCCGTTTAAAGAGGCTGAAATCAATCTTGAAAGCGGCAAGAATTTAATTGTTCATGCCGAGAGTGCGTGTCCCGGATGCAAGGGGTACCTGCACTATGTCCTGAATAAGCTTAGAAGACCTGATCCCCAAAATCCAGCGAATCTCCTTATAGACCGGCCCTTTGAGAAAAAGGTAAACGTCTTTCTTGGTCCTTTTTCGAAGGCTGAACCAAACCCTGAAGAGACGAACGTGTTCCTGGGTATTTGCCAGCAGCACCATGCAGAGATGGGCAAACATCTGCCGGGTTGTCCTCCCCATGCAGAGGTAATCATGAAAGGGATGTTCAGTCTCTATCCTGATGTGGAAAGACCCCAGTACGCAGACCAGAGCGCCGAGGACAAACTCGAAAAAATGCTGATGGAGGTCCTGAAAGAGGATTAGCAACCATCGGCAAGGAGACGGCATGACTAAGGGGTTCAAAGTTAACGACCGTGGGTCTCTGCAGGCCCGCTTCATTCTCCCCGAAAAGGTCGGCCCCAAAAGCCCAAATCTTCGACGTCGGCACGGGTTGTCGCCTTCATGGCGCGAGCCCCAGAGAAAGAAAACCCGCATTTTTTTCTTGACATTTACGGTGTTTGTTTTATATATGAAACGTATGTTTCCAATGGAGAACAAGTTTGAATTCCCTTATGTCCCCCGCATTCAAAAGAGTGCCAGCCATTGACAAGTGTTTTGCTATCCTGGAGTTGCTTGCCCAATCGAAAGAACCCATGGGCATCAGCGACATATCCGGGAAGCTTGAGCTGAATAAGAGCACGGTGTTCCATATCGTGCGTACGCTCATGGACCTCAATGTCCTGGAAAATCAACCTGACCGCAAATTCGTCTTCGGCACACGCTTTTATATCCTGGGGAACATGGCGGGGAAGCGCTCAAAGCTCATACAGACCGCACATCCTTATTTGGAGACGATCAACGAGAAAACCAAGCTTTCGGCCTTCTTCGGGCTTCGTTCCGACCGCCAGGCCATTCTTATCGATAAAGTGGATTCGGCCTACGGGATTAAATTATCATCGGAAATCGGCATGCAGATGCCGGTCTTGGCGGGCGCCGGCATTAAGGCCATGCTTTCACAGCTGTCTGATGAACAAATCGACGGGATCCTCGCTCGAACCGAGCTTAAAATATATACTCCCTACTCCATTATCGATAAGGCGGTCTATAAAGAAGAGATTCTTGAAGTTCGCAAACAAGGCATCGCCTATGACAGGGAAGAGTACATTGAGGGGATGGTTGCCTTTGCCATACCCATTAAGGCAAACAGCAGGGATCTTCAATCCGCCATCTGGGCTGTTGGCCTGACGCGCCAGGTGCCCAAGGCCTCCATCCAGGAGTTAACAGAGTTACTAAAAGGGATTTCCGAAGAGATTAATTATCGTTTACAGTAAGGTGCAAAAAACATAATGAACCACCCTGCAGCAAGCTGCAGGGTATCCACTGTCAAAGTCCCCTCCCTTAATGGGAGGGGATAAAGGGGAGGGTGACCAGTCATCTTATCACCCCCACCTAACGTCCCCCTTCAAGGGGGAGGCACTGTGTTGTAACCCTGCAGCAAGCTGCAGGGCATTATCAAGTTAAAGGCTTACTAAGCTAAGGGAGTCTAAAAATGAGGTACGGAGAGACAGGGTATAATTTAGAAATTGATCTATTCCGAGGAAGCATTGAGAAGGTAGAAACCGATCCAAGAAATATGGGCAACCTGCAACGAACAATAATTGCGGGACGCGTAGTAAGTGATTAGAGGAGGTTAAGGCATGTATTTCAGGGTTTACTGTAACGTAAAGGAGATCGAAGCCCCGGATATAGAAACTGCCGAGCAAATTGTTAAGGATTCGCTGAGAGAGATTATTTGGTTGCTTCCAGTCACAGAGACTCCTGTAGCGCCTCCAGCGAGAGAACCTGGAAGACCTAAAGTGGAGGAAAAGAAAGGCGGACATGGTTCAATGACCGTGCGCCATTAGAAAGTGCCGTGGAAGCACGTGAAATATGAACAACCTGCGCAGCCAGACATCAGGCTGCGAAGAGACCTAGAGGGGTAAATAAATGAGGTACGCTGAAACAGGCTTCCAATTGGAAGTTGATTTGTCAAAGGGAAGCATTGATAAGGTAGAGACCGATCCGAGAGATACTGCATTGTTTCTCGGGGGGAACGGTATGGACGCGAAGCTGCTATTTGATCGGGTTCCTCCGGGCACCGATCCATGGTCTCCCGACAACCTGCTCATATTCGGTAACGGTCTTCTGAACGGCACATGCGTTCCCGGCGCAAACCGCCTCTCGGTCAATACTATTGCCCCGGTGAACGGATTTATGGGGCATTCACTGATGGGCGGATTTTTCGGGGCGGAAATGAAAATGGCCGGTTATGACAGAATAGTCATTCGGGGCGAGGCGCCCGACCTGGTCTACCTAGCGATACACAACGACAAAGTCGAGATCCGTGATGCCGGGCATCTCCGCGGAAGACTTATGGATGAAACGCAGACCTTGATCAAGGAGGAGTTGAACGACAAAAGGGCGTGGGTGGCTGCCATTGGTCCGGCCGGGGAGCATAGGGTCATTATGGCTTCGATCGATTGCGGCAACTCGAGCGCCGCTCGAACGGTCGGGCCGGTCATGGGGGCCAAAAAACTGAAGGCGATTGCCATCCGGGGAACAAAAGACGTGTATCTCGCCCACCCCGCTGAAGCCTGGGAGATATGCTCACGCCTGAGGAAGGAACTTGATGCGAACCCGAATATCGGGGACTGGATGGCCACCGATGAAGATGACAGCTTCCATCACAACAATTTCTCCTGGGGCAATGCCCGTGTACGCCGAAAGACCTTCTGGAGCAAGGAGCTCGAAGAGAGATGGCGGAACCTCAAGTACGACCACATGGACCGCTGGACAGGTTGCTGGAACTGCCCGAAGTCATGCCACAACCTCATTCAGTGGCCGAACCGGCGAAAATTTTCCTACAAGTGCTACGGAAAAGACACCTATCACATGGCCGCCTTCCAGGAGCTGGACTTCACCTACGAGATACTCCCAATTTCTATGGACTTAGGGTTGGACTCCTACTCAACGCCGCAGGTTATCGCCTTTGCCCTCGAGCTCTTGGATGCCGGGATTCTGACGGAAAAAGACTTTCCTGGGATGCCCTCCGACGTGAGGCAAAGGTTCTACTATCTCCTTCAGAAAATAGCATTTAGAGAGGGCATAGGAGATGTTCTCGCCCATGGCGTATCCGGTGCGGCTGCCATAATTGGTAACGGCGCCGAGAAATTCGATCACAACACTGTCAAAAAATTCGAACAGTTACCCATCAAACTGGGCAAACTCAATCCGGCCTATTTCCTTATGATAGCCACCGGTGAGGACATGGCTATCACCCAGATCGAAGGGTCCTTCCCGCAGGACCCGATCACTGATCCGGAGTTGAAGGAAGCGTTCATCAGGAACTGGGTCGCGGTCCCGGATAAGAAGTTCCATGAGTGGTTCCGGCAGTGGGTAAAACGTGATCAGTTACCCGACGACGCCATGGTCGAAATTTGTGATTGGAATGAGTGCATGCACTACCTGGATGATTCCCTGGGGCTTTGCGGATTCGTGTCCTCATTCAGAGGCCAGTTTGGCGGCACCACAGGATATCATGTATGGAATATGCCTGAGATAATCACCCACACGACGGGGATGGAGTTTGACAAAGACAGGCTGTGGGAATGCTTCCAGAGGAACCGGAATCTGGTCAGAGCCCTCAATAACAGATTGGGACTGAGGAGATTCATGGAGAGGCCGCCGGAGGATCACTGGGCGGTAAGGGATGAAGAATATGAGCAGCAGCTGCTGACCAAATATTATGACTTCAAAGGTTGGACCTTTGATGGGATTCCCACCAAAGAGACCCTGGAGAAATTGAGCTTGGGCTATGTGGCGGAAGACCTCATCAAGAGGGACGTTCTGACCGGGAATGAAGTCACTGCCCTCAAAGATCCCAGGGCTAAGAAAGAGAAGGAATAAAGGAAGGGGGCCTCACCGTGGACAGCAATGGGAAAAAAACAAAAATAGTCAAAGAAATAAAGGTGGATACCAAAAAGTGTGTGGGTTGCAGGGGATGTGAGATAGCGTGCTCCGCCTTCCACGCCACACCGCAATTTAGCTCGATTAATATCGCACGTTCCCGGATCATGGTTGTCATGGACGAAATGCGAGACATATTTGTGCCGATACGGGCCAGTGGCTATACCCAGGCGGCATGTAACGGGAGAAACCGTTACGTGATCGACGGCAAGGAGTACGACCAGTGCACCTTCTGCCCGGCCTCCTGCCCGTCAAGGGATGCGTTCAAAGAACCCGACTCCGGTCTCCCGCTCAAATGCGATATGTGTGAAAGTGTCCCGCCCCTGGAAAAGCCTATGTGCGTAGACGCATGCACGTTTGATGCCTTGACCTACGAAGAAAGAGAAGAGGAAGTGGGAGAAGAAGAGGAGGAGCGGGGGGAAATGGAAATCGCATACGAATTGTTGGTAAAAAAACATGGTAAGAAGAAGGTAATGGATACCTTTGCCCGTTTATCAAAGGCCTAACACCTTACGGCAAAAGAAGAGGATTACAAAAGACAGTGGAGACTGTAGCCCCCTACAAAGAGATCATCGATGTCATCAAGGAGTCCGGTGGAGACGCCTTCAAATTATGCTATCAATGCGGATTATGCGATACGGTGTGTCCGTGGAATAGGGTGATACCCTTTAGCATGCGAAAGATCGTCCGACAGGCTACCTTCGGTTTGACCGAGATAGAAAGTGAAGATATCTGGCGGTGTACCACCTGCGGAAACTGCCCTCAGCAATGCCCCCGGGGAGTGAAAATCATCGAATGTGGGGTATCCTTGCGCAGGATTGCCACCGAATATGGGGTTTTTCCTACTCCTGTCAAGCCTATCCGCGGTGTAAGCGCAAGCCTCACTGCTGAAGGCAACCCCTTGAGTGAAGAACGAAAAACAAGGGCAGATTGGGCAGAAGGTCTGTCTGTAAAAACGTTCACCGAGGGGATGGAAGTTTTATATTTCCCCGGCTGCTACCTCAGCTATGACCCACGATTAAAAAAGGTAGCTACTGCCACAGCCACTATCCTTACCAGGGCAGGGATAGATTTTGGGATACTCGGTACCAAGGAGAATTGCTGTGGAGAGAGCATCCGCAAGACGGGCGATGAGGCATTATTCAAACGCCTGGCCAGGGAAAACATCAAAACGTTTATCGACAATGGGGTGAAGAAAATCCTTGTTTCTTCCCCTCATTGCTTTCACACCTTCAAAAACGAGTATCCCGAATTTAAGGTGAACTTTGAGGTGGTTCACATCTCCCAGTATCTCTTCGAGCTTATTCGTGAGGGAAGGCTTGAATTCACCAAGGAGTATGGGAAGAAAGTTACGTATCAT
>DATKZQ010000160.1:0-33648 GCA_035527895.1 Desulfatiglandales bacterium | reverse complement strand
GGTATACTCCTTTCTTCGCTACCAGGGATGGACTAACTCCGGTCGCCCTACGGGCTCCCTCCGTGAGTCCATCCCCCTTCACAATACCATGTAGTGTAATTCAATCCAACTTTTGAGACATGAATTCAGAAACAAAGGGCTCCCTTAAGAAGTTCATAAGCCGGTTTCGCACTCGCCATCATTTGGATTGATGTTCCAACAGTTGATAAAAGGCTTCGAAGCTTCGTTAGATTTGGTTTATCTTCTTGGACTTCAAGCTTCCCATCCAGGACGAGATCGAGTATTTCATTCTTTGGATATTCCGGCAAGTCTTCAACGTCGTTGATAAATGCCTGGACTTCTTCTAAAGCATGGAGCACCTTCTCGCGAACTTCGCTGTCAATTGTTTGGCTAACATATGCTATAGAATGTGGCCCTGTTTGGATGGCTCCGGTTGGAGAGTAAACGTTGATTACTGTTCCAGCTGATTCTTTGTCCGACATTTCAGCTCTTCGTTTTAGCGATAGAATAAATAGGTCAATTTCAGTATGCACTTTCTCTAACGCTTCAATGCGCGACCTGTCTAGTTCATCCATTGATTTGTCTCTTAATGGACCTTCTGGCGTAAGCATTTCTATATTTTCCTTGAAGCACCCCTTTATGTCGCCCAGGGTTACAGGCATATGACTTGCCATTACCTCCTTTAATTCCTCTCCGAGATCTGATGAGTAACTAATCCCAGCTGTGGTGATAGATCTATGAAGTATCTGCCAAACAAGCAGTGCTCTATTCTTGATTGCGTCTGCGCACAGTGTTCTAATTCCTACTACCGCCGCCCCGCTACGTAGTACCCCTCTTCCAGCCATCTGCGCCTTATACTTACTGATTTCTTCAGAAACTCGTCTATTTTGCTCTCCTATTTCGATCACTATACGATCGTTTGCCACTTTGAGGGCTTCTTGATCAAGCACTAGCATGCCTCCTCAATTAAAAACTAAAAGCCTACCTCTCTCTATAAGAAATGAGGGTCTTGATATTCAGTTGACAGCACCCTGGTCCAAGCTCTCTTTGAACTTGCGCAGCTCAGCTTCAATTCTGAAGTACCTACGTCTCCGTTTTCCATTTTCATCAACATAATGTACGCAGAATGGCCAAGTATTTTTAGCAATCTTTTTTACAGATGTGCTCCTGTACTGCCTACTTAAGCAACTTTGAAAAATATCATACTTTCTCTTCAAATATTGGCTTTGAGGAACGTTGTCATATAAATAGTGGTATAGTTGTTGGCATTGAAGGTTATGATATCTAAAAGAATAACTTGTTGGCTTATTACCTTTTTTCTTACTACTTCTTCTTGTATAAATTGTCCTCTCTGGAAATCCAGCTTTTGCAAGTTCGGCAAGCATTCCTTCTATGAACTCTAAGGAACCTCCCACATAACTTGCATGAATTCTATCTGCTCTCTTCTCGTAATAAACTGAACCATCACCATCCCAACAGCCTCGTATGAAGTGACGGATGCATTCTGTGGGCATATCGGGAAATCTGACGGTTAAGCTTTTTGCTGGAGTGAGGCCTAGATTTAAGAGATCCGTAAAAATCTCTTTATCACTTAAGTCTAGAATATATTTTGCTCGTCTCGGCGAATTCTTGGTTTCGTATAGTCTTTTATCGCAATCCATCAGGGCCTTTATTTTTTCGAGAATTTCGGGAGACTTCTGAGTAATTGTAATGCGTGAGGTTGTTGTGGTGGTTTTTGCATCAGGGCTTTGACTTCGCCCTTCATACAAATTCCCATCTGCGTATATGAACCCAAGTACATAGGCCATCTCAGGTGTCCACGTTTTAAAGAAACCCCTATTTATCGACCAATTCTTCAAATAGACTGTCTCTAACTGACCATCCCTCGCCCTTTCAAACTTTAGCTTTTTTCTTTCGACTGCCAATTTCCTTGCTTCGGCCTTACTGCGTGTTTGAATATTGTATTTCTTCAGTAGCTTGAGGATGTACTGCCTTGAGCAACTATATTCCTTGGCTATATCCATTAAAGATTTGCCCAGTACGGTATATTCCTTTTTCAGGAGTTCTTCGGTCAGCTGTTTTGTAACGTTATGATCTCTCTGAGAGGAAATTGGGCGACCCCACCCCCATCCATCTCGCCCCTTGTGAATTTTGTGAATTTTTCTGCTTTCCCTTTCATAACACAGTTTACAAAGACCCCTACCTCTATGTGGGTACTCGGTTCTGCCACACTTTTCGCATTTGTCGTATTTTATTGACCACTTCTGAGTAGAGACAGGCATCTTCAGCCCCTTAATTATGAATTGAAAAAACCCCACCTCTCTTTGTGAGAAATGGGGTCTTAGTATTCAATCCATGATACCCTCTGTTAAGGGTCCGCAGCTTTAGAAAGGAGCTTACAGTAAAATATCTTTTCAGTCAATGGTTCATCATGTCTATCTCACAATTCAAAAGTGCCATTCATTGTGACAGAGGGGGCATTATGATATACTTTGAAAATTAATAGAGAGCTTGTTATTTCAATTACCCTATCAGGGAAAAGATCACTTAATTAAGAACGTCTTGTATAGCAATTGTTCTCATCATAGGAGGGAAAAATGCCTGAAGAAAAGGATAATGATGAACCGATCATAGAGGTAACAGCTACACCAATGGGGGGCAGCCCGCTAATAGAGCAGTTTCCTTATAGTAGCACAGGTATGGATATATCTCTGAAGATGGTTCCCGAGTGGGCAAGAAAAGGACTAAAACTGTCCGAGCCTGATGTAGCAGATTTCATCGATGCTCTTAAGGAAAATTATACATTGGTCATCAATCGCATTGTAACTGAAGAAAAGGACCGAGGATGGTGGAGCCACATGGACTGCGAACTAAGCGGTAAGGTAGCTTCTGAAGGAGGAGAAATAAAAGCGGCTGTGAAAGGCACCCCCAAACATGAGAAAACTAAAAGAGAAGAAAGGGTTGAGATAAGTCTGAGGAAATGCAAAGAGCAAGACTGCTGAATTCCTCATTAGCAAATCCAAAACACCCTTTTTGAACCCTACTCAGAGGATTAACTATGAGCACATTAGATAACATTCAGATGGCTTATGAGATATTGAAAAAGGCAGGTAATTTGGATGCACAGAATGCCATAATAGAATTAAGAGAAGACAATGTGAGACTTCGAGAAGAAATCCAAATCCTTAAGCAAAAGATTGGAGAGTTGGAAGAGGAACTGAGAATCAAGAGACAAATTGAATTTGATGGAGTGGTGTATTGGTTGAAAGATGCTGAAAAAAGAGAAGGGCCATATTGCCATATCTGTTATGAGAAGGACAGGAAGCTAATTCACGTTAGTGAGAGTACACGGAGCTTTTTTTGCAAAGTGTGCAACACCGGTTTTGACAAAACATGAGGAAGAAAAAGACAGCCCCTGACTAGTTACTAAGCTGCCTCTTGGCAAGGTCAACCTCCTCCCAATCCCCATGCTTGTTTCTCTTTGGCTCCATTAGGAGCTTACCCTAACATACAAATCTTACTTTCACAGGAATTTTTAAACAAATTGTATTACAGCCAGATTTGCCTTACCATAGGGAATCTGCTGCACCCGCTTCTGAGAAATGAAGTTTCATGCAGGTTGCAGGAATAAGGTGGAGGGGAACATGAGCAGTTACTTGGGTTACTCGGGTTTGTTGTGTGCATTGGGTTTCAACTGGGGTG
This sequence comes from Desulfatiglandales bacterium, assembly GCA_035527895.1. Taxonomy (GTDB): domain Bacteria; phylum Desulfobacterota; class DSM-4660; order Desulfatiglandales; family B25-G16; genus JADFWK01. Next base: position 29,946 of record DATKZQ010000160.1, on the reverse strand, counting down.
GGTCTTACTGCTGTCTGCGGTTGCCTCACACACAACAAACACAAGTAACTCAACAAACCCAACAAACACTAATACTGTTCCCGCCAGATCTTCGACCCCAGCGAAGCCAGCTTACCATCCAGATCTTGGTAGCCTCGATCGAGGTGGTAGACCCGTGTGATCTCGGTCCGTCCCTCTGCTGCCAGACCGGCAAGAACGAGGCAGGCGCTCGCCCGCAGATCAGTGGCCATAACCGGGGCTCCCGACAGCTTACCCTTGCCCCGCACCAGGGCCTGGCCCCCGTTGATCTCGATATCCGCCCCCATCCTCTGTAACTCGCTCACGTGCATAAACCGGTTCTCGAATATGGTCTCCCTGATCATGCTCCATCCGTCGGCGATGCACATAAGTGCCATAAACTGGGCCTGCATATCGGTAGGAAAACCGGGAAACGGCATGGTCTTGATATCGACACTTTTGATGCTGTCGTTGCCCTGGGCCACGAGGTCTGCTCCCTCCCTCCTGATTTCCATACCCGTGTCCAGAAGCTTCTCAATGATCGCCTCCAGGTCATCGACTCTGCACCCCTGTATCCTCACGTTTCCCTTGGTTATGGCCGCGGCTGTCAGGAATGTACCGGCCTCGATCCGGTCGGCGATGATGGTATGGGTGACGGGGTGCAGGTCCTTTACCCCGGTAATGGTCACGGTATCGGTGCCGGCCCCCTCGATGTGGGCCCCCATCCCGTTGAGCATGGCGGCCAGATCAACGACCTCCGGCTCTTTGGCGGCATTCCGGAGGTTAGTCCTGCCTTCCGCCGTGACGGCAGCCATCATCAGGTTTTCGGTTCCCGTTACCGTGGGTATGTCGAAGAATATGTCCGCTCCCCGGAGTTTATCGGCGCTGGCGACTACATAACCGTGTTCCAGGCTTATACGTGCTCCCATCGCTGACAGGCCCTTGAGATGTAAATCGATGGGACGAGCGCCGATGGCACATCCTCCTGGCAAGGAAATCCTCGCCTTTCCCAGCCTCGACAAAAGGGGGCCTAACACGAGTACAGAGGCCCGCATGGTCTTGACCAACTGGTAAGGGGCGGTATCGCCGTGGAGGTTATCCGAATTCACCGTGAGAACCCCTTCATGCACCTCGAACGCAACCCCCAGATTGGCAAGTATCTCCTGTATGGTCCGGATATCCCGCAATGCCGGTATGTTATGCAGGGTATGCGACCCGCCTGTGAGAAGACAGGAGCAGAGGATCGGTAAGGCGGCGTTCTTGGCACCGCTCACGGTTACCGCTCCCGCTAACGGAGTGCCTCCCTCGATAATGATCTTATCCATGCTTCTTCTGGGCCTTTATCATTCGGTAGTTCTTCCGATAATCCATAAGCCGTTCTTCGCGGCAGAAGGATCGGGTTGCGGCTACGAGACCGAGTGCCTGATCGGTCTGACCCGGATCCATTTCTATAAGCAGCCAGCCGCCAGGCTTCAGATAGTTTTCCCCTTGTGCGATGATTCGCTCGATAAAGTACATGCCCTTTTCATGCCCGTCAAGGGCAATCCTGGGCTCATATGCCCGTACCTCTTCGGGTAGCGTATCATAGGTTTCGCTCGCGATATAGGGAGGGTTAGAGATAATCATATCGAAGACAGGGACGGGCTCCTTCAAGGCCTGCCAGAGATCACCCTGACAGAACGTTATCTTGCGAGACACAGTATGCCGTTCTGCGTTCTCCCTGGCAACGGCAAGGGCCTCGGCGGAAACGTCGCTGGCCCAGAAAGCAGCACCCTCAATCTCTTTTGCCAGTGATACGGCTATGGCCCCAGATCCGGTCCCTAAATCGAGTATTCTTGTTTGATCTCCGCTGCCGTCCGGCAACTGATTGGCTTGTTTCAGCCTCAACGCCTCCTCAACGAGAATCTCCGTCTCCGGTCGTGGAACGAGAACCGAGGGATTCACCATAAACTCGAGGGACCAAAACTCTTGACGGCCGGTAATATATTGAAGGGGTTCTCTGTTCAAACGCCTTTTGACGAGTGCCCGATACTGGGCAACCTCGGAACTGCGCAAGGGCTGATCAAACGAAAGATAGAGCTCAATGCGGGTTTTCCGTAATTGTTGGGAGAGCAGCACCTCGGCACAGAGGCGGGGGCTCTCTATCTTTTTGTCTCGTAAGAACTCGGCGGTTACGTTTAGGATCTCCTTGATAGTCCATGTTCTTTGGGTCATGACAGTTGAGTTGCCTGATCCTTTTCAGACTCACCCTTAAAGTGGGCAAAGAGCGGCTGCAAGATAAGATCAAGCTCACCATGCAATACATCCTCGAGCCTGTAGATCGTCAACCCGATTCTATGGTCGGTTATCCGGCCTTGCGGGAAATTATACGTCCTAATCCGTTCGCTTCTATCGCCCGAACCCACCATATTTTTTCTCTCTTGGGAGATTTTCGATTGCTGTTCCATCTGTTCCATGTCCATAAGGCGAGATCGGAGCACCTTCATGGCCTTTGCCTTATTCTTGTGCTGCGACTTTTCATCCTGACACGTAACTACCAGGCCGGTTGGGACATGGGTAATCCGAACGGCCGAATCAGTGGTGTTAACGCTCTGCCCGCCTGGACCTGAAGACCGGAACACGTCCACCCTCAGATCAGCAAGATCGATTGATACATCAACCTCTTCCGCCTCGGGGAGAACCGCTACCGTAACAGCCGAGGTATGTATCCTCCCCTGAGCCTCGGTCTCGGGAACCCGTTGAACCCGGTGAACCCCGCTCTCGTACTTGAGCCTGCTGTATACGCTGTGGCCCTCTATGCAGGCAATGATCTCCTTGAACCCTCCCAAACCGGTGGGATTGTGGCTCAGGATATCCATTTTCCAGCGCTTCTTTTCTATATAGTGGCCGTACATCCTGAAGAGATCTGAGGCAAAGAGCGCCGCCTCCTCCCCGCCGGTGCCGGCCCTGATCTCCAAGATGACGTTTTTTTCATCCCTCGGATCCTTGGGAAGAAGCAAGACTCCCATCTCCTCTTCCAACCTGGCCACGGTTTGCTTCAGGCTCTCTATCTCCGCGTGCGCAAGCTCCCTGATCTCCCCGTCCGGATCATGGAGGAGACTCCGGGTCTCCATTATCTTCTCCTGGGTCGCCTTGTACTTGCGGAAGGTCTCCACAATTGGCAAAAGGCTCACGTGCTCTTTGCGGTATTTCCGGTAGAGGCTTTGCTGCTGGATTATCTCCGGCTTGCTCAATTCGTATTCCAGAGTATTGAGCCGTCTTTCTACCTCTTCAATCTGAGAGAACATACCCGATGTGTCTCTTGTTATTTCTTTTTCTTGCTCTTGCTGTTTTCCCCTACCTTTTCATACTTGCGCCTGAAACGCTCGACCCGGCCTCTCGAGTCAACGATCTTTTGCTGGCCCGTAAACAGGGGGTGACACTGAGAACAGATCTCGACATTGATCTCCTTTACCGTGGAAAAGGTTTCAAATTCGTTTCCGCAGGCGCAGTGAACAATTGCCTTTTGAAAAGGTGGATGAATATCTTTTTTCATCGCGTGGCTCTCCACTTGTTAAGACGTTACACGGTAACTCTTGGGTGATTCCGTGGAGCCCCACGCGCAAGCGCGTGGCACCTCCACATTCTTCGGCGGAACCCGCCGAAGCATATCCGCCTTCGTCTGAATAGGTCTATGGCGGATTACCCTGCCTAGCATTCACCCACGGGCAAACCCGTGGCTTTCTGCGTAGGCGGGTGAAGTGCATAGCAGTCTATACACTCATTGAGCATTTTCCACAATCACCACTATAACTGCAACCTAAAACAGCAAAGCCCAACTGTCAAATCAAGGTTAGATTTGGACTTTGAGCTTTGAAATGCGACATTCCCTATTGGTTCATTGAGGCCAAAAACTCCTTGTTATTTTTTGTTCCCGTCATTTTTTCGAGGAGAAATTCCATGCTATCAACAGGGGTAAGGGGGGAAAGGAGTTTGCGAAGGATCCAGATACGGCTGAGATCATCCTCCTCAACCAACAGTTCTTCCTTCCTGGTTCCGGAACGATTGATGTCAAGGGAGGGAAATATTCGTCTGTCGCTCAATTTCCGATCGAGATTGACCTCCATGTTACCGGTTCCCTTGAACTCCTCAAAGATGACCTCGTCCATTCTGCTTCCCGTATCAATAAGGGCGGTGGCGAGTATCGTGAGACTTCCACCCTGCTCCAGGTTCCGAGCGGCCCCGAAGAATCGCTTGGGCCGATGCAGGGCATTTGAATCAACGCCGCCGGATAGGATTTTACCACTTGGAGGAACTACCGTATTGTAAGCCCTGGCGAGGCGAGTAATGCTGTCTAAAAGGATAAAAACATCTTTCTTGTGCTCGACCAGTCTCTTGGCCTTCTCCAGGACCATTTCGGCTACCTGCACGTGACGCTGCGGTGGTTCATCAAAGGTTGAGCTGATGACCTCAGCTTCCACAGATCGCTGCATATCGGTTACCTCTTCGGGCCGCTCATCGATCAAAAGCACTATCTTGTGAATATCCGGGTGATTAGCGGTCACGGCGTTTGCAATGTCTTTAAGAAGCATGGTCTTTCCGGCTCGCGGTGGTGAGACAATTAATCCTCTTTGTCCCATACCAATGGGCGTCAAAAGATCCATGATCCTGGTTGAGAGGTTTTTGGGGTCCGTCTCCAACTTGATTCGTTCCGTGGGATAGAGAGGGGTCATGTTGTCAAAAAGTATCTTGTCCACGGCCGCTTCCGGGTCTTCAAAGTTGATGTTCTCAACCTTCAGGAGTGCAAAGTACCGTTCTCCTTCCTTTGGGGGTCGTATCTGACCTGAAACGGTGTCTCCAGTCTTGAGGGCAAACCGCCTGATCTGGGATGGCGAAACATAAATGTCGTCCGGCCCTGGGAGATAATTAGAATCCGGTGACCGGAGAAAGCCAAATCCATCGGGCAGGATTTCCAGAACCCCATCTCCACTGATGACGCCGTTCTGTTCCGTCTGCGCCTGCAAGATAGAGAAGATGAGATCCTGCTTGCGCATGCCGGTGGCGCCTTCGATTTTAAAAGTCTTCGCCACGTCTGCCAACTCGCCGATATTTTTGCTCTTAAGTTCAACTAAGTTCATTGTTCTTGACCCCATCAAAATAAGAGGAATGCAGTATAAACCTCGGATAGTGAGGTACGCTGCAACAAGCCTATCATTCCTGAATATTATGAGTAAACGCTGATTATTGAGTAGACCTTCACTGATGAAATGTTACATAACCAAAACGTGCAAGGGATGTATTTCTGTGGGCATATGAAATAGTACTTTGAATAATAAAGCTCCCATACCCTTCTGTCAAGGGGTTTGACCCCTTATTTTTTACTTATGGTATTGATTCTCAGTGAGATATTGCAAGAGTGATGCCATATCCGCCGGAGGAGGTGCCTCAAACGTTATATATTTCAGTGAATCGGGGTGACGGAACCCCAACAGCTCCGCATGGAGCATCTGTCGTTTTACCAATGCTTGACACTTCTTCACTGGAGTAGGCTGTTTTTTCCACCATCTTTTTCCGTACCCATACAGAATATCGCCGACCACCGGATAACCCATGTGTGCCATGTGAACTCTTATCTGATGCGTTCTGCCGGTGTGAAGGCTGACCCTCAAAAGCGAAAACCCAAGGGGAAAGGCAGATACGGCCTCCCATTCAGTCACCGCCTCCCTGCCCCGAGAAACGGATGCATACATCTCCGTTCGCCTCATTGGGTGCCTGCTGATTGGTAGATCTATCCGCCCTCTCTCTTGTCCAACGCATCCGTGGACCAGCGCCACATATCGCTTTGTAACCTCTCTATTCTTGAATTGATCTGCCAGGAGCCTATGGGCCCGATCACCCTTGGCAACCACTAAGAGCCCCGACGTATCTTTATCGAGCCTGTGAACAATGCCCGGCCTTATTGGACCACTCAGAGAAGAGAGATTCGTACATCTGTGAAGTAGGCCATGGACCAGTGTACCGGTGTTATGGCCTGCAGAAGGATGAACTACGAGTCCTGGAGGTTTGTTGACTACCAAGATCGAGTCGTCTTCATAAAGAAGCTCGAACTCTACCTCCTCGGATGGCCCCAAAACCATTTCCCGCGGCAGATACCGGATCGTTATGATATCGCCGGGTTTGAGTTGATAACTCGGCTTCTTTCTATCGCCGTTAACGGTTATTGCACCGTCCCTGATGAGGCTCTGGATGCGCGCCCTCGACAGATCAACATCTTCATGGTCAGAGAGGAATTTGTCAAGCCTTTGATCAACCTCAAGCGATGAGTGATGAAAGGTTACGGTTTTCTCTCTTTCCTCTATCACAATGATCCTGTAAGGTTGGCCTCCTATTCATCGGCGTTCTGTGTTGAAAAACTCAACTGAATATCCCGCTCTACGTCCTCTTCTTTCATATTCTTTGCAAGGGAGATCTCCTTGATGAGCAGGCTTCTGGCTGTATCCAACATCTTTCTCTCCCCAAAAGAGAGCTCTTTGCCTTGCTGTATGTTCGTGAGGTCACGGTAGACCGCTGCAACCTCATAGACAGAACCGCTCTTGATCTTCTCCATATAATCCCGATAACGCCTGTTCCATGTCTGATTATTACCAACGCGGATATCCCGGTCTTTGAGGATTGAAAAAACCTTCGGTACCTCTTTTCGGTCTATGATCTGTCGTAAGCCGACGTTTGCCACGTTCGAAGACGGGATCATTATGATCATGTTGTTTTCAAGGATTCTCATGACAAAGAAATCCTCCTGGCAATCCGATATTTTCCTCTGCTCAATTCTCTCAATAATACCAACACCGTGTGCCGGATACACTGCCAGATCCCCTATTTTAAACATGCTTCCCTCCTCTTCCGGTTAACCCTCCGCTTAGCTCCTCCATCGGGAAAACGGGGCAGCTTTATTGGGATTTACCGGTTCTTATCTCAAAAACAATCCAATCATAGGGAGCACCGGTGCTACCACCAAGGATACAACCGCCATGAGTTTGATCAAGATATTCATTGCCGGACCAGACGTATCCTTGAAGGGATCACCTACGGTATCGCCAACTACGGCAGCCTTATGGTTATCGCTGCCCTTACCGCCGAGGTTACCCTCTTCGATATATTTCTTTGCGTTATCCCATGCACCGCCTGCATTGGCCATGAAAAGGGCCAGAAATGCACCCATTGCCGTGGCGCCCAGGAGCATTCCTCCCAGGGTCTCCTTACCGAGCAGGAAACCTACCGCCACCGGAGTAAGGACGGCAATCAGTCCCGGTGCTACCATCCTCCTGAGGGCCGCCCCGGTTGCGATTGACACACAGGTGGCCGGATCCGGTTTGACCCCTTCCTTTCCCTCAAGAAGTCCTGGAATTTCACGGAATTGACGTCGTATCTCTTCCACAATACTGAATGCTGCCTTACCCACCGAGGTCATGGTGAGGGCTGCACAGAGCATCGGTACAATACCGCCTATGAAAACCCCAATCACAACCATGGGGTTCTTTATGTCTATTACCGTGAGCCCCGATGCCTGGGTATAGGCTACAAAGAGGGCTAACGCGGTTAGCGCAGCTGATCCGATGGCAAAACCTTTGCCGATCGCCGCAGTAGTATTGCCAAGCGCATCAAGGCCGTCGGTAATCTTTCTCGTCTCAGGGCCAAGGCCCGACATCTCGGATATACCGCCGGCATTATCCGCTATGGGACCATATGCATCCACGGTCATCGTGGCGCCAACGGTGGCGAGCATTCCCACTGCTGAAAGACCAATGCCGTAAATACCCGCGGCCTTAAAGCCAATAAACGTTGCGGCGCAAATGCCCAAAATGGGAAGATAGGTGGACTGCATGCCAACAGCAAGTCCAGCTATGATTACCGTGGCAGGGCCAGTGGCCGACTGACCGGCAATGGTCCTGATCGGTGGCCCAGAGGTGTAATACTCGGCAAGAAGCCCTATCGCGATCCCGCACAGAAGCCCTGAAAAGACTGCCCAAAAGGCTCCCCAGGGCATTCCGATAGAATTCGTGATGATAGCAGTCAGGATAACAAGAATAACGGCTGCCACATAGGTAGTATTTCTGAGGGCGCTCGCCGGATTACCACCCTGGAAGGCCTTGATGGAGAATACCCCTACAAAGGAGCTGATGAGCCCCGCCATGACAACAAGGATCGGCATGGCCATATATTTGAGCTTTATGGCCACCGGGTCGAGGCCTTTCAGCACGGGAAATTGATTGAGAAATTCAGGCGTCACCGATAACGTGGCCCCAATCGCGATCGTCGCAATAACGGATCCCACGTAGGATTCGAATATGTCCGCCCCCATTCCGGCAATGTCGCCTACGTTATCTCCAACATTATCTGCGATAACTCCGGGGTTGCGGGGGTCGTCTTCAGGTATGCCTGCTTCTACCTTGCCTACCAGGTCTGCGCCTACATCCGCTGCCTTGGTGAATACGCCGCCGCCGACGCGAGCAAACAGGGCAATCGAGCTCGCTCCCATGGCAAACCCGTTAATATACTGGGAAGTTACCGGGTCGCCCCCATAAAACCAGAACCAGAAACCGAGCCCCAACAAACCAAGACTGGCCACGGAAAGACCCATTACCGAGCCGGAAAAATACGATACGTTGAGTGCCCGCGCCTGACCGTGCTTGTTGGCGGCATCCGCCGTTCGCGAATTGCCTTTGGTGGCAGCGCTCATGCCCGAGAATCCGGCCAGCATTGAACAGAATGCCCCGGTCACGAAGGCTATACCCGTTCTCCATGAAATGCCAAACCCGAGTAAGAGGAAAACGATGGCTATAAAGAACACGAGAACGGAGTATTCCTTTCGCAAAAAAGCCATGGCTCCTGAATGGATCATACCCTCCAGGTCCTGCATCACCTGGGTTCCGTTTGGCTGCTTTTTGACATACATAAATACCAGATACGCAATTATCAAACCCACAATACCTAACCAAGCCGCATAAACAGTCAGACCTTGCATCACCTTTCCACCTCGTTCTTCCTCATTCCTAGGGAGTTGAATGTATTCATCGCCGATTCCACATTCTGCATGACAAATAATTCAATTGCCTCTACCACTGTATGAAGTATGTCTTTAATCGGTTCTTTTTGATCTTCATAAGGAGGGCTCAACACGAAATCCTCAATTGACTCTCCATGTCTGGGTCGCCCTATTCCGATCTTGATTCTGTTGAATTCGGTTATCTTAAGATGAAAGACAACTGATTCTACCCCATGATGACCTCCTGCTCCGCCCCCGCGAACAATCTTCATGCGGCCAACATCCAGATCAAGGTCATCATGGATAACCATTACGTTCTTGGTCTCCGGTCGGTAGTATTCAACCAGTTGTTTGACCGCGAGCCCAGATCGATTCATGAACGTCTGCGGACAGGCCACAACGAGATGCTTATCATGATAAGTGGTGCGTGCGCTTAAGGCTTGAAAACATTGATCGGATAAATGAAGGCCCAGTTTTGCGCAGAAAAGATCAACCGCCTTCGACCCAAGATTATGTCTTGTATCGCGGTATCGTTTACCTGGATTACCGAAACCGACTATCAGGTATATGTCTCTATGATTCCTCTTCGCTGCTTACGTCCTCACCTTCAGTTTCCTCGACCTCAGCCTCTTCCACTTCCTCTCCTTCCTCTACCTCGGCGGTTACCGTTGGAGCGACCACGGTGACAATGGTGAGATTCTCGTCGTCGAGTGGTCTTAGCCCCGGAGGAAAAGAAATATCCCGAATGTGCAGTGACTGTCCTATATCTAGGCCAGAGACATCAACCTCTATCCTGTCTACCAAATCCTCCGGCAGGCATGCTGCCTTTACCTCCCTGCGAGTATGCTGCAAAACACCTCCCTGTTCCACTCCTACCGGTGTATTGAGCAGATCTATGGGAATGTCTACCTCCAGTTCCTTTGCCATGGATATCTCGAAAAGGTCTATATGGAGATAATCCCTCTTAACAGGGTCCCTCTGTATTTCCTTGATCATGACCTTTTTCGGCTGGCTCTTCTTCTCTCCGTTTATCGTGAGATCAAAAATGATATTCTCGGCAGCTCTTCCTCTTAAGGTCTTCTTGAGCTCACTGTAATCCATGGCGAGCATAATGGGATCTGTTTCCGCCCCATAGAGTATGGCGGGTAGCTTGCCTGCGGTTCTGAGTCTGCGGGCAGCCCCCTTACCTGTTTGAACTCTTATCTCCGAATTCAATTGCATCGTATCCATCTATTGACTCCACTAGTTCATTTACAGCACGGCGTGAGTTGGTACCGTGGATCACACAAATAACGAGCTCACCGATTTCGAAAAGTGAACTCTCTTGATCGCCTCTCCCAAGATTTCAGCCACTGAAACTACATCTATCTTGGGGCTCTCAGAAGCCTCTCTGCCAAGAGGAACCGTATTGGTCGTAAGCAATGACTTAATACAGGATTGCTCTATTTTTTGTGCAGCGTCGCCGGACAGCACCGGATGGGTGCAGCAGGCGTAAACCTGTGCAGCCCCATTTTGGATCAAGGCCTCAGCACCTTCAACGAGGGTCCCGCCCGTGTCAACCATGTCATCAAGAATGATGGCGGTCTTCCCTTTGATATCGCCAATAATATTCATGGCCACCACGACATTCGGTTCGTCCCTTCTTTTGTCTATTATGGCCAGGGATGCATTGAGCCTCTTTGCAAAGGCCCTCGCCCTCTCAACCCCACCGGCGTCGGGGGATACTATTGACAAATCCCCGTCATAATGCTTCCGGATGTAATTCAACAGAATCGGTGCTGCGAACAGATTATCCACGGGGATGTTGAAATATCCCTGTATCTGCCCCACATGCAGGTCCATCGATATTACCCTGCTCACCCCGGAAACGGTAATCAGATCGGCCACGAGCTTTGCACTTATGGGAACCCGAGGCTTGACCTTCCTGTCCTGCCGCGCGTAGCCGTAGTATGGAATTACCGCGGTAATACTTCTGGCAGAGGCCCTTTTGAGAGCATCAGTCATGATGAGGAGCTGCATGAGGTTATCATTGACCGGGCTGCAGGTAGACTGAAGCACAAAAATGTCTCTCCCTCTCACATTCTCCTCGATTTCAACCCGGATCTCCCCATCGCTGAAGGTAGTACTGAGGATCTGGCCTGGCGTAATCCCCAGGTAATCACACACCTCCTTTGTGAGACTCTCGTTCGCTGTGCCACCGAACAACTTCAAATTATCATCGACCTCATACACCGGATCTTCCTCTCGCGCTCCAAAAAACCATCCCCTCACTGTTGGCTGGGGTGGGAGGATTCGAACCTCCGAATGCGGGCTCCAAAGGCCCGTGTCTTACCGCTTGACGACACCCCAGCAAAGTACTACCAGATCTCGCCATCCTCATCTAACACCCCTGCTCCAAACCTTTCACAATGAATACGTCATAATTCGGCCATGTTCTTCTCAACGTCTCTCCGGCTTCATTGGCCTTGTGTTCCGAGTCGAATACCCCAAAAATGCTCGGACCGCTACCCGTCATCAATGCACCGAAAGCGCCTAATGCCAGCAAGGATTCCTTAATGGAGCAAAGAAAAGGGTATTTGCTCAAGGTAACACTTTCTAGATCGTTGAGGAGCAAATCTGGGATCTTGAGAGCGGCAGCATTAAAGATATCCAGTATATTCTTATTCCCCTCCACTGTCAACCTTAATCTAACCTGCCCATATGCCCACGCCGTGGATACCATCAGCACCGGGCTCACAATAACGTACCAAAATACCGGAAAAACCCGCAGGGGCTCAAGTAGTTCCCCGATTCCCCTTGCTATGGCCGGTCTCTGAAGAAGAAAAAACGGAACATCTGCGCCGAGGGAAAGGGCAAGCTTTTCAAGGTCTTTTCCGGGGAGGGGGTCGTCCCAAAGCGTGTTCAATCCTTTAAGGGTTGCTGCGGCATCACTACTGCCCCCACCCAGGCCAGAGGAAATGGGTATCTCCTTGACAAGGGTAATGCGTGCGCCACCCCTAATTCCCGTTCTCTCAAAAAACGAGAGGGCTGCTCTGTAAACGAGGTTTTCCGGCCCCTCAGGCAGCTCCCTTCCCGTGCAAAAGACCTTCAGCCCCTGTTTTATCTTGCTGATGTTCAGGGTATCACAAAGGGCCACCGGTACGAATACGGATTCTACCTCATGGTATCCGTCGGGCCTCTTGCCCGTGATTCTGAGATGTAAGTTGAGCTTACCGGGGGCCTTAATCGTAATGCTTGCCCGGTTGATACGGGCAGCGTGCGACTGCCTGCTTGTGGGCATGACGGCCATTCTTATTCGCTTGCCTTAACAAACCGCATGCGAAGATCGTAGAGAAGATTTTCCAGGAGATTGTTCTCTTCCTCGGTGAGATTGCCCTCTGTCTTGTTTTTGAGCAGGGTTAAGATATCAATGGATTGTTTGGCCAACGCCATGTCCTTCCTTTGTTCCCCTGACTGGGGATCGGCGATTTCACCCAGGTGAAGCAGCACTGACGAGCTCAGTGAGAGAAGGAAGGATGAAAAATTGACCTCTGGCAAGGGAGGTGCTTTTTTTGTGGTTTCCCTTTTTGCTTCTTCCTTTGCCTTTTCCGCTGTATCCTCCGCCTTTTCCGATGGCTCCCTCACTTTTCCGCTGCTGTCAAAGGTTCTCTTATCCTTAACGGTAAAACCGTCACCCTCTATTATCTCTTCAGACATTTGTCCCTCCTTAGCTTTCTGGTTTTCTGCCAAGACATAACGCCGAGCACTCAATCCCATCATAAACCGGTGGACAACTGCAGTATCCCTGTTGCTGTGCCGGCTATAAAGGGAAATTTGCTTCGATCGATTTATTCAACCAACTAAGCCCTTGTGTAAATTTACCAAAATATGAGGAGGAAGTGCAAGAGAAAAACTCTGTTTTTCCCAACCCTTACCGAGCGTGACATGCCGAAAAGCCCGTCAAGATGTTACCGCTACTGGCTTCCTTGTCACGTCCGGGCCCGGGATTCAAGCACCCGCCGCTCCGGCTACTGCTCTGGGCCGGTGTGGCTTTTCAAAGGTGAGCCCCTAAGAAACTCACTCTTAGTAAAGAGCATGCCGTTTCTTTCATGTATAACCCCGACGCTAAGCGCCGGTGTCCCTTTTCAAAGGTGAAAAGGGCATGCACGGATTCGGGAGAGCAGCAGGGGCGAACAATCGCCTTGACAGGGTTCACCTTTTTCGTTAACTTCAAAATGCAATCAGTGGTTATGCCTGGCATAACGCAGGTAAAAAACCCTCATCCACTGATTGAAAAGCAAGATCACAAGGGTACCTGGAAGCCGATGATGTTAGGATTTGTTTATGTGCCCCGAGATTAGGTGAATGTAAGAACATCTATAACCTACCAATCATCAGTTGCCCCGCTTAAAAGATCTCTATGCCGTTACAGATGATTCTACAGGTCAGAGGAGATTAGTGCTTGCGAGAGGTTTTAATTGCCTTCGAACCAATACGAGGGTTGATACGCTGTTTTACGCCGTTGGCATGAATCGGCCGGAATAAGGCCATATATAGTTTCTATTGCATATTGCTATCCCTTTGAGACAGTACGCTGTATGGCGAGACGATCAACCAGAAGAATAAGCATAGGCGGCATACAGATAGGCGGAGGGGCGCCGGTTGTGGTTCAGTCCATGACCAAGACCCCGACGCAGGATGTGGCTGCCACGGTACGGCAGATACACCGCCTCATGGATGCCGGCTGTGAACTGGTTCGCCTGGCAGTACCCGATATGGAGGCAGCCAATGCACTGACAACGATCAAATCTCAGGTAGCCCTCCCGCTCATCGCCGATATTCACTTTGACCACCGACTCGCCCTGGCAGCCATTGAGAAAGGCGTCGATGGTCTCAGGCTGAATCCCGGCAATATCGGCGGAAAAAAGGAAATTCAACAGATCGTTGCCGCTGCCCGTCCAAGAGCCATACCTATAAGGATCGGGGTAAATGCCGGCTCCCTTGGCAGGGAAATCCTCAAAAAGTACGGTCATCCGACACCTGAAGCCATGGTTGAAAGTGCCCTCAATCATGTTAGAATATTGGAGGACCTGGGCTTCCATCACATCAAGATCTCCCTCAAGTCTTCCGATGTCTTGCAAACGGTATCGGCATACAGGCTTTTGAGCGACACTGTTGACTATCCTCTGCATGTAGGCGTTACCGAGGCAGGGACCCTTATATCGGGAACCGTTAAGAATTCCCTGGGAATAGGGTTATTGCTATCTGAGGGCATCGGTGATACCATCAGGGTCTCCCTCACCCACGACCCGGTTGATGAGGTTAAGGTCGCTTATGAGATCCTGAAGGCCTTGGGCCTGAGACAACGGGGAGTCGAGATTATATCGTGCCCTACCTGTGGCAGGTGTGAGATAGATCTGGTCGGCCTGGCAGAAGAGGTTGACAATGCGCTGAGTCATATTACGGCACCTCTTAAGGTAGCTATCATGGGTTGCGTGGTCAACGGCCCGGGAGAGGCCCGGGAGGCCGACGTGGGTATTGCTGGCGGACGTGGTCAGGGCACCTTGTTTAAGAAGGGCAAAGTAATCAAGAAGGTTCCCGAAGCACAGCTGGCAAGGGTACTGGTAAAAGAAGTCAAAAGGATGGTTTCATAACATGTCATTTCTTTCGAAACGGCTTTCGCAGTTTTTCATTCCAACACTCAAGGAGGTGCCGGCTGAGGCTGAGGTCATCAGCCACCAACTGATGCTCAGGGCCGGTATGATCAAGAAGCTTTCAGCAGGAATCTATGCCTATCTCCCCTATGGTTTAAGGGCGATCAAAAAGGTCGAGAACATTGTCAGGGAAGAGATGGATAGGGCCGGTGCCATTGAGGTATTACTCCCCAGTGTACAGCCAGGTGACTTATGGATGGAAAGCGGTCGATGGGATCACTATGGACCGGAGCTCTTAAGGTTCAGGGATCGACACAGAAGAGAATCGTGTTTGGGCCCAACACACGAGGAGGTCATTACCGACATTGCCCGAAAAGAGATTCAATCATACAAACAGATGCCCCTCAACCTCTATCAGATACAGACAAAGTTCAGAGATGAGATCAGGCCGCGATTTGGGGTCATGAGGGCACGAGAATTTATCATGAAGGACGCCTACAGCTTTGACGTAGATGATGAGGAATGTAACCGCAGTTACGAAAAGATGTACGTTGCCTACGAGGCCGTTTTTAAAAGGTGTGGCTTACGGTTTAGTGTTGTCGAAGCAGATACCGGACCGATCGGCGGGAGTTTTTCGCACGAGTTTATGGTCTTGGCACAGAGCGGGGAAGATGAAATCGTCACCTGCCAAAACTGCCGGTATGCCTCAAACCTTGAGAAGGCAGAGGTGGCGCCGGCAGACGATGATGCTGTCCCTGGAGAAAAGGAGGAGACACTACAGGTAGTAGATACCCCGGGAATGAGGACCATCGATGAGGTATCCGCTTTTCTGTCAGTAGGGCCGGAGAAGATCATTAAGACGCTGATCTATCAAACTGACCAGGGGCCGGTGGCTGTGCTGGTGCGGGGAGATCACGCATTGAATGAAACGAAGCTGAAGAATCTCCTCAACGCCGAAGACGTTACCATGGCCGATGCTGAAACCATACTCGAGGTAACCGGCGCCCCTATAGGCTTTGCCGGAGCCGTCGGTCTAGACATAAAGATAGTGGCCGATTTCGGGGTAAAAGGGTTGAAAAACGTAGTAATGGGCGCAAATGAGGAGGATAGGCATATCATTCATGTAAATGAGGGGAGGGATTTTTCGGCAGACCAATACGCAGACCTGAGGATGATCACCCCCTCCGACGAATGCCCTCGGTGTGGCAGCGTGTTAGACTTCAGCAAAGGCATCGAAGTGGGCCATATCTTTAAGCTGGGGACCAAATACAGTAAGGCGCTCAGTGCCACCTTTCTGGACAAGGGCGGACGGGAGGTCCCCATTATCATGGGGTGCTACGGCATCGGTATCGGAAGAACCGTTGCCGCAGCTATCGAGCAGAGTCACGACGAGCACGGGATAGTCTTTCCCATCTCAATTTCGCCTTTTGAGGTAACAATCCTCCCCCTCGAAACACATGAGCCACGGGTTCGGGAAGTCGCCGACGCATTGTACCAACACCTGAGTGACCTCGGTCTTTCAGTGCTGCTTGATGACAGAGAGGAAAGGCCAGGTTTTAAACTGAAAGATGCTGATCTTCTCGGCATACCGGTAAGAGCGACGGTCAGCTTGAGGACCCTTCAGAAGGAGTCTATTGAGATGAGGCTGCGCTCCGGTAGAGATCTGAAGTTTATACCGGTAACCCACGCTCCTGAAGCGATAAAGGAGGTTGTACAGGGCCTCTATGATTCGCTTAAATGACATAACCTCAAAGGTCCTTTCCGACTACCCTGCTGCAGATATCAATCTCATCGAAAAGGCCTACGTGTACTCGGCTAAGGTGCACAAGGGCCAGGTCCGTCTCTCGGGTGAACCCTATCTCTCCCATCCCCTCGAGGTGGCCGGGATTCTCGCCAACATGAAAATGGACGAGGTGACCGTTGCTGCCGGCCTGCTCCATGATGCTGTCGAGGATACCCTGGCCACACTTGAAGATATTGAATACCTGTTCGGCAAGGAGGTGGCAACCATAGTAGACGGCGTTACCAAGATCAGTAAGATACATTTCCTGAGCAAAGAAGAGCAGCAGGCAGAAAACATAAGAAAAATGATCCTTGCCATGGCCACCGATATCAGGGTCCTGTTCGTCAAGCTGGCAGACCGGCTCCACAATATGCAGACCTTGGGGTTTCAGCCTCCCGAAAAGCAGGAGGCAATTGCACGGGAAACCCTGGATATTTACGCACCCCTTGCCGGGAGGATGGGCATCTACTGGCTTAAATCCAACCTGGAAGATCTCTCCCTCTTCTATCTAGAACCTAAAATCTATGAAGACATTCGATTGGGGATTGCCCAGAGGCGAGAGGGTCAGGTAAAATTTATCAAGGAAATCAAGGAGATACTGGCCGAACGGCTCAGTGAGGCAGGCATAAAGGCAACGATCAAGGGCAGAAATAAACACTTCTATAGCATCTATAAAAAGATGATGGAGCAGGATCTGAACATCGACCAGGTTTACGATATCCTGGCGTTCAGGATAATAGTGAATTCAGTTAAGGAGTGCTATGAGGCCTTAGGGTTGATCCATTCCATGTGGAAAACACTATCAGGCCGTTTTAAAGACTACATCTCACTACCCAAGGCCAATATGTATCAGTCTTTGCATACCACGGTCATCGCTCCCCTCGGCGAGAGAATGGAAATCCAGATCAGAACGTGGGATATGGACCGAATCGCCGAAGAGGGCATCGCATCTCACTGGAGATACAAGGAAGGATACGAGTCCGGCAAAAGGATGCGCGGGCAGTACCCATGGATGAAACAGCTCCTTGAGTCGCAGAAGAGCCTGACTGACCCTAAGGAGTTCCTCGAAACAGTGAGACTCGATCTTTTCAGCGGTGAGGTCTATGTCTTTACGCCCAAAGGTGAGGTTAAGGAGCTTCCGAGGGGGGCAACGCCCGTTGATTTTGCCTATACCATCCATTCAGAGGTCGGAAACAGGTGCATCGGCGCTAAGGTAAACGAGCGGATAGTCCCCTTGAGCTATCAGCTCAAAAACGGTGATATCGTCCAGATCATCACCTCAAAAAATCACAAACCGAGCAAGGATTGGCTGAGCTTTGTAAAGACGTCTACTGCTCGGACGAGGATCAGACAGTGGATAAAGCAAGAGGAACGAGAAGAGAGCATCGCCATTGGACGAGATTTCCTGGACAAAGAGCTGAGGAAGTTCAACCTAACCTTATCCCGGCAAATCAAGGGCGTCGATATGGTGGCAATTGCAAATCAATTCTCGCTGAAGAACGTAGACGATCTGCTTGCAAATATCGGCTACGGCAAGATTTCGCCAAAACAGGTCATTAACCGCCTTGTTCCTCCCCTGGAGATAAAAGACGAAAAGGCAGAAGGCCTGGTCCAGAAGCTTGTTCATAAGCTCACCAGAAAACGGGATGAAAGGGGCATCAAGGTTAAGGGGATGAGCGATATGCTGATCCGCTTTGGGAAGTGCTGCCAGCCTTTGCCAGGGGAACCGGTGATCGGTTTTATTACCAGGGGCAGAGGCGTCACCATTCACGCCAGAAACTGCCGCTATATCAAGGACGTGGAGCAAGATCGGCTCGTTGAAGTGGAATGGGAGCGTTCTGAGGATGTGAGTTATTTGGCGAGATTACGGGTCACCAACATCTCTAAAAAGGGTATGCTGGCCAGCCTGAGTGCTGTCTTTGCCCAGAACGAGGCAAACATAGTAGATGCAGATGTCCAGACAACGGTGGACAAGAAGGGGATATCCACCTTTACCATAGAGATTTCTGATTTCAATCAACTGAGGAATATTATCGCAAAGATAAAGAAGATCAGAGAGGTCTTGAAGGTTGAACGGATTTGAAAAAACAGCAAGCAGTATGGAGTAGGCAGCATGCAGTAGGGAGAGGCTCGATATAGAATCCTTGCTGCATACTGCCTACTGCTTACTTATGTGCCAATCCGGATCTCAGGCACCTGGTGCATACCTTCAGTTTCTTTGTCTGCCCGAGGATGCTAACCTTGACCGTCTGGAGATTCGGATACCATCTCCTTTTTGTTTTGTTGTGTGCATGACTCACATTATTGCCCACAACAGGTGCCTTACCGCATATTTCGCACACCTTTGACATGATCTTATATTCCTTCTATACTATGGTTCTCGTATTTCCCGAGCGCTTGTTAGTTCCATCTAACAGATTTCCCTCGTTTTAGCAACTCAGAAATGAGGATATCGATTTCGTTTGTTATAAGGTCATACGCGTTGCTCAGAGGTGGGCTATAGATCGTCTCGTATTGGGAGATTCTTCCGAGACGGATCTCCTCACCTATCATCAGAATAACCCTTTCCCCGATCCTGCTGACTTCCCGGGGACCCAGCATCTGGGCGCCGAGCAACGTCTGCTTGTCTGAATCAGCAATTAGCTTAATCCACAACTCCTTGCCGTCGAACATCTTCTTTCGGGTCATTCCCTTTCTGGTCACCGACAAGACCTCCAGCCCTTCTTTGTCGGCCGCCGTCTCGGTGATCCCGACGGATACAACGGTTGTTCCGAATATCTCCGTTCCGAGCGTTTGCAGTGACCCCATAAAGGGTATGGTATTACCGAAATGGATGTTTCGGCCAATCACCCTCCCGTTCCTGTTGGAATGCGTTGCCAGGGCAGTAAGGATTTTCTTCCCACGCACCATGTGCCGGTCCTCTGCGCAGTCCCCGGCAGCGTAGATACAAGGGTCACTCGTTTGAAGATACTGATTCACCGCAATGCCACCGGTTTTGCCGATCCTTAATCCGGCCTGCTTGGCGAGCTCCACATTCGGAACAATTCCCTTGGCAACGAGGGCCCAGTCTGCCTTAACTGTTTCCCCGCTCGACAAAAAGAGTTTGATTTCTTTATTCCCGGACTCGCCCCTAATTACCGATGCCCCCAGGTTCAGTGAAACTCCTGCCCCCACTATAAGCGAATTTAGTTTGTCAGCCATATCCAGATCAAGTTGCTGTGAAAAAACGCGGTCCGAAGAAACGATCATCGAAACAGATTCATAACCTTTTCCGGTGAGTGTCTCGGCCATTTCAAGTGCGATAACTCCTCCGCCGAGTATTGCAGCTCGGTTCCCGGTGGGCATAATCGATTGGATCCTATCAGCGTATCGTAGCTCTGTGGTCAGATAATGTACCCTCTCTCCTTCAAGCCCGGGGATGTCCGGCATCTTATTAACAGCGCCCGTATTGATCAGTAAGATATCATAGGGTATCTCTTCCCCATCTACCATGATGACCTTCTTCTCTCTCTCAATGGCCTCCACGCACTTTTCCGTATGTAACCCTATTCCCTTTTTCTCAAACCATCCTGGCGACGCATAGAACATATCTTCAAACGATAAGGTATCCCTGAGCACGAACGGTTGTTCACAGGGTGTATATGCAGTCCTGGGCCTTCTTGTGTAAATGTCAATCTGTGCCGGACTATTCAGGACCCTCAGGGTGTTCGCACACACGATACATGCCCCGCCTCCCCCGATCATGACAACCTTCATCCCGGTCTCCCCTTTTAAGATTGCCTTCCGTTTCTGTGACAGGTAAGATATAGGCAATAGTCTGTAAGATGCAAGTAAAAAACTGACTGGGGAGGCCCGGTGCCCTTAGCTTTTCCTTCTCTGAGTCACGGAACCATTGCCTTTGGCTTCTTCAACATCGAAACGGACCTCCTGCTCCTCGAAAACCTCTTCTTTTTCGCCCCTCATTTCTGTGAAATGGTCGGTTCCCTCGCCCAGGTGCAAACTCATGAATCAAGGCCGGCTCGCCTGCCCGGATACTGCATTGATCGACCAGGAGATATGGGCAACCTCATGGGTGCAATCCACGGTACGGCCCTTGGCGGCTTCATCGGGCACGTGTATCGGTTATATCCCTTTCCTCGGAACCCAGAAGACTTCAAGCAGAAGCCTTACGGAGATGCTCATCGGGCTTCAGTAGAAGAGCTGCTCATTCAATGGACCCGATCAATCCGGATACCGATAGATTGGGAGGCAGGGGCGCAGATGGTAAAGATAGCCGATTTCACTTTCAGCGCGGCGGCCTTTCGGGAATTGGTTGCTTACATCTGGCAAGGCGGCATGCCGGGGTGGCAGGATAATGCAAGACCGGAGTATGTTATGGCAATGAGGGAGGTCATTAAGGGCAGTGCGGCACCCCTTTTTGCTGGCCTTAAGCTCGAGGAGCCTCGAAGTCAGGGGATACCAGAAGAGCCGGATGAAGTCCCTAACCGATAACCAAGAAGTTGTCCGGATCAAGTCTGAGGACGGCTTCAGATATTTGCTCACTGTCGTGGTGCTTTACGAGCTTCAGGAAAACCCCCGACTCCGTTGAATACAGCCGGATGATGACGCTGAAAAACGCATCCACACCGTTCCAGGCAACAGAAGTTCCCCCTTCGTCTGCCTCGGCAAGAGGTTGGTGTGTCAGCGCAGAAAACCATGCCTCTGCCTGCAGATCCTCCGCTATCCTTTTGAACCCCTCAAACAGTTCTGGCTTGGCCTGGGCGAAATCGATACCGTCGACAATGAGGCTCTCAGGCACGAAATCTATCTCATTTGCCAAATTGTTCAGGTTTTCCCGAAGCCTTGCAAGGTCGAAGCTCTCATTCAGATAGGCGAGAATAATCCTGTTTCTTTCGATGAGATCCCGAACCTCATGTTCGTTTTCTGCTCCGAGGACCGTAACAAGATCGGAGAAGATGACATTGTAATAAGAGGTTATCTTTTCCGGCGGGTCTTTTAAGGACACGTGTACGAGTTTTCCCCCACGAAACAGCCTGTCCAAGGCGATGTCGATGAGGCATGAGGTCTTGCCGAGGCCTGCCCCGGCCATGAGAACGCCCAGATTTCCCTTACCCAATCCCTTGTGGGCGGGGCCTTCCAGGATCTTGAGCGGGCTGACCTTAAAGAAATCTTTCATGCTGTTCCCCTCTTTGCTCTGTCCTTATACTTGAGTTTGAGTTCCTCTTCAATCGACTCGGGTACCTTGGCATATCTGGAAAACTCCATGGTGAACTCCGCCTTCCCTTGCGTCAGAGACCGCAAGGGGGTGGCATACCCAAACATCTCTGCCAAGGGGACCTCGGCCTCGACAGTGGTAAATACCCCGTCTTCTGCCGAACTCATGATGAGCCCTCTGCGCTTATTGAGAGAGGCCATGACATTCCCCTGAAATTCAGACGGGCTTTCCACCGACACCTTCATGACCGGCTCCATTATCACGGGCCCGGCCTTGAAATAGGCCTGCTTAAAAGCCCCCACAGCAGCCTGGACAAACGCCCTCTCCGACGAATCAACCGGATGGCTGTTTCCGTCATTGACGGTGACTTTCACTCTGGTAACCGGAAATCCAATGAGGAGGCCCTTTTTGAGGCAGGACTGAAAGCCCTTATCAATAGCCGGTATGAATTCGGTGGGTATGGCGCCCCCTTTCACCTGGTTAATAAATTCATAGGTGCCTTCATCTGAAGGCTCAAGGTATCCCGCCACCCGTCCGTACTGGCCTGCCCCCCCTGTCTGCTTCTTATGCGTATAGTTGAATTCCGCCCTCCGTGCAATCGTTTCCCTGTAGGCGACCTGGGGCATCCCTGTGGATACCGCTGCGCCGAATTCCCGTTTCATTCGTTCGACGTATATCTCAAGATGTAATTCCCCCATTCCCGAGATAATGGTTTCACCGGATTCACGATCCACGTGAGACCGAAACGTAGGGTCCTCCCTGGTGAAGCGATTGAGGGCCTTGCCCATTTTGACACTGGATTGGTTGTCCTCTGGGGATAGAGTCAGGAAGATTACCGGTTCCGGTACGAACATGGAGGACATACTGACGTTCAGACGGCCGTCGGTGAAGGTGTCTCCGGAAAAGCAATCGACCCCAAAGAGGCCCACGATATCACCGGCCCTGGCCTTGGAAATATCCTCCATTTCATCGGCATGCATTCTCACCAGCCTTCCCACCTTGATTTTCTTTCGTGTCCTTGTATTTACCAGATCATCCCCCTTCTTGATGGCCCCTTGGTAAATCCTCAGATATGTGAGCTGTCCGTACGGTGTTACCTCCAGTTTGAAGGCCAAGCACACCAAAGGATCATCGGGCCTGGAGGAAAGCGTTACCTCCTTTTCTTTCCGGTCCATATCGACTGCAGCAATCTCAACCTCATTGGGAGCCGGGAGGTAATACATAACACCATCGAGAACCGGCTGAACCCCGATGTTCTTGTAGGCAGATCCCATGAATACCGGGGTTAACTGCCTTGAAAGGGTTCCTTTCCTGACGGCTTCATGGATCAGTGCCTCTTTCACGGTATCCGAAAAAATGGCCTCCATGAGCTCATCCGAAAACATGGCTGCGGCCTCCAACATCTCCTCCCTTTTGGCGACAGCCTCATCTAGGAAAGGTGGAGGAATCTCGCCTGGTTTGACCTCCTCTCCGAACAGACCCTCAAAGTAGATGGCCTTCATGGAAACGAGGTCGATCACGCCGGAGAAGTCCTTTTCTAATCCTATGGGGATTTGCATGAGCACGGCGTTATGATTCAGCCGATGACGAAGTTGGTCTACCACCCTGTAGGGATTTGCACCAGCCCGGTCACATTTATTGATAAGGGCCACCCTCGGCACCTTGTACCGATTCATTTGTCGATCAACGGTGATGGATTGGGATTGCACTCCTCCGACTGCACACAGTACCATGATGGAGCCATCAAGCACCCTGAGTGCACGTTCTACCTCGATAGTGAAATCCACATGCCCCGGGGTATCGATAATATTGACCTTATACCCCTTCCATTCGCAGTAGGTCGCAGCGGAGGAGATGGTAATGCCGCGCTCTTTCTCCAGATCCATGGAATCCATCTTGGCCCCAACGCCGTCTTTTCCCTTTACCTCATGGACCGCGAATATCCTCTTGGTATAATACAGTATTCGCTCCGTTAGGGTGGTCTTGCCCGCATCAATGTGTGCGCTGATCCCGATATTTCTGACATTTTGAATATCATCTGCCATCATAAGGCCTCTTAAAACCAAGCCAGTCCTTTAGCTTGAACTCCTCCTCCCAATAGGGGTTCTTGTTAATGAACCACCCTGCAGCAAGCTGCAGGGTATCCACTGGCAAAGTCCCCTCCCTTAATGGGAGGGGATAAAGGGGAGGGTGACCAGACATTTTATCACCCCCACCCAACCTCCCCCATCAAGGGGGAGGCACTATGTTGTAGCCCTGCAGCGAGCTACAGGAAATTATCAAGTTAAACCCAGCCCTCATACCACCACTAGGGAAACATAGCAAGGAATAATCTGCTTGTAAATCAACAAAGAAAAGCGGCCTCATCCATTGTGGGTAAGCAGTTCAGCCCATAACCTTTCAAATAACACGATCACTTCCGATTTTTATATTCTACACTCCTTATTCGTTGATGCCAACCGCCTTTAATGTGTCTTCCAATCTAAATGGAATTACCTTGTTTAGCCTGAGCAAGGGATTCTGGCAAAAGAACACCCAAGCTGACAATGCAAAAATTGCTCTTGTTTCCCTTGACATAGAATTTCTTCTTATGTATATACAAAATAAGTTATTTCTTATATCAAAATGGAGGATCAAATGAGGACTCTCATAGATATACAAGATGACCTGATGAACGAACTCCTTAAAGAGGCCAATACCAGGACCAAGAAGGAGGCTATCATGTTAGCCATTAGAACCTTCCTCGCTGTAAAAAGAAGGGAGAAATTGGCCTCACTGGTAGGGAATTATGAATTCGGCTATTCTTTAGAAGAGCTTGAAGAGATGAGGAAAGATGGATAAAGTTATTGTAGATACCTCTGCTTGGATCGAATCTTTTCGCCCTCAATGTGATACAACGTTTGTTCACCTTGTAAAAGATCTTATCATCAAGGAGCGGGTCCTGCTGCCGGGGATCATAAAGGCGGAACTCTTAAGGGGTACTAGGAACAAAAAGGAATACAATCGATTAAACGATTTGCTGAAAGGGGTGGCTTATCTTCCCGTACCTGAAGAGTTTTGGGAAAAACTTGCTGCGTTTTCTTTTGATCTCTTCAGAAACGGGATTGTTGTGCCATTGACAGATACTTATATCGCCTTACTTTGCGTTGAACATAATACCTCGCTGCTGCACCGCGACAAACACTTTGATTTAATAGCCCGAAAATCCCCTCTAAGGCTTTTTTTTCATGAAAAAAACGGTCAAGTATGATCCTTTACTAATACATTCGCCGTAAGATTGCGATTGCTTATCCTTCTATTTGCTCTGTACCAGAAGTAGACTTGATTGCGCCCGGGCAGTGTTCCTCAAAGAATCATTACGAGAAAAAATCATGGATGAGCTCGAGATAGAAAAAGGATACGCCACTTTTCACCGGAGGTTAAACCGCATACTCCGCGAAAAAAACGTGAAGGCCTTTAAGGTCCACATCGCAGCGCACCCCATGCAGGCAGGCAGACTCTCCCATTGCCTGGGCCTCAGCGATGAGCTGGCAGAAATCGAGATGTACAAGGCCATACTGGTCCGCTCTCCACTGAAAGATCTTCATCACGAGGCCTCGGATTGGCTCAAGACAAGGGGCATCGAACCTCCCAAGGCGAGATCAAGAAAGGGAGGAAGGGGTCGAAGAAGTGTCCGCCACGCCTGAATGCACTTCAAGCGGCGGACAACAATTCGCATCAAGCCATCTATGCCCTGCAACCCATTCGAGAATATTTCGTCATTTATTGACATGCGTTGCATTACGATGTAATATGGCAATGAACTGGAGTTCAAAGGAGTGAGATGATGTCGACCATACAAAAGAGCATTCGATTACCGGAAGAAACGGTGAAAGAGGTGGAGAGCCTGGCCTCAAGCTCGGGTAAAGACTTCTCCGGTCTTGCAAGGGATCTTCTCGCGGAGGCGGTGAAATTGAGAAGATGCCCGGGAATAGCCTTTGCAGATGGCCCTACCGGCAGGAGGGCTAGAATAGCCGGAACCGGCATCGAAGTCTGGGAGCTTATCGCCACCTTCAAGGGTTTGGGAGAAGACTATGAGAAACTCAAGAAAGCCTATCATTGGCTTAACGAACAACAGATCCGTGCAGCTCTTTCCTACTATGCTCTCTACACCACGGAGATCGAGGAAAGAATGACTGCTAACGAGGAGATGACGGAGGAGAAGGTGCTCAAGAGGTTCCCTTTCTTGTCAAAACCGGCTAAGAAGGATGAAATATTACCTTGATGAAGACATAAGTCCCAAGGTGACTGAACTCCTCAGAGGGATGGGCGTTGACGCGGTGAGCGCCCACGAGAAGGGTATGCTCGGCGTATCAGACGAGGAGCAGTTAATAGCGGCCAGCACTGAAGAACGCGCCCTGGTCACAAGGAACAGGGATGATTTCATCATGCTTACCGTCCGTTTCTTTGAAGGCTTGAAGCCACACCACGGAGTGATCATCATTCCCCACTCGATCCCGGGCTCGAATTTCAGCCTCTTGGCCGGGCTCTTATCTGAGCATGCTCAGAAGCACCCTGAGGGTCTGGATCCTTATACCATTGAATTTGTATCACGGGTCTAACACAGGTGATTTTTGGCACAATTAAATGTGCTTTGGGATCACTAACCTCTCAAGTACAGTGCTCGATGATGTCAGCGTTAAACCACCATCAAGCCTCCGGTCAACCAGTTGCTTTCAGTTCATGGACGAAGAAATCCTCGATGATCCCCCTGGCCTTGAGCTCTTTTCCACTGACTAATGCCTCGTCCCTGGTTTTGTGCTTCCCGACGTAAACCCTGAACCACTCACCTTTCCCGGGAATGGCAACTTTTTTCCAGAAGGCATCGAGCTCGCTCGATTTCAGGCGCTCTGCCTCCGCCCTCGCGTTTTCAAGATTCCGAAATGAGGCGATGTGAAGGCTGAAGTAAGGTTGCTCCACTTTTTCGGCGACACTATCTTGGGGCTCCTTTTCAGGGGAATCAGCCGGTTTCTGGATTTCCAGTGCCGGCTGGCTGGCGGTTAAAGGCTCAGCAATGGGGCTGGGGCTCTCCGTCCGGGGCGCCTCAGTGGCCTCTTGGAGTTCTGACGGCGCCGCAGGCAGTTCACGGGCTGAATCGATCTTTATGGATGCTCGATTTACGATATGTTCATTTTC
The DNA here is from genome assembly GCA_035527895.1 of Desulfatiglandales bacterium. Taxonomy (GTDB): domain Bacteria; phylum Desulfobacterota; class DSM-4660; order Desulfatiglandales; family B25-G16; genus JADFWK01. The sequence goes on along the minus strand of DATKZQ010000160.1, from coordinate 3,121 downwards.
TTCTTTGGTGGGCTCGGAGTAAGACCCCAACCCCGTGACCCGATGGAGCAGTCTTTTCAGATCAGGAGACGTCAACCACATGCTGAAAAAAAGAAGGGCGCAAAAGCATATCAGAAAAATGGATCTGAGTGAAATTCGTCTTAAGTACATACGAAAACTCACCGGTTACGGGGCCTTTTCGCTCCCTCTGGCACTGCAGGACGCGGCAAGACTTGGTGTATCATACAGCATCTTAGTGAAAGAAGCCTCGCGGGTCAAAGAAAAAAGAATCTTCAGGATAAAAGAGGTTGATTTTCCCGCTGCTGAATATCGATTACTCGTGGATGTGGTGGGAAAGAAATTTCTACGGGTTCTTGGAGTTCTATTTTAACGGGCTGGGCAACGATCAGTATACTGAAGCACTCACTGATCCGGACCTTTCCGAACGTCTTGAACGGGGAGAGCTGCATACCCTGGGAAGGGCTTACCTGTGCGGCCACATTAGGATACACATACGTGCGAAATGGCCTTCACTGGCTCAGGCGCGGGATTTTCTTTAAAGATCAGGGTTGTGAGGGCCGATTCGAAGAATCCAGAAGACCGTACTCTCTAGTCGAAGCGTTCCGTGAGGTTCTCGTTGACGTTCGGATACAGCAAGCTTCCATAACAGAATTCGCAAAGAATGAGATTATTGCCTCCTTTTACCCATTCTTGGAGTGATTTCACCTCTCGCCCGCACCGTGAACAGGTCACTGATTCACAACATCTTGATTCACCGATCGAGGCTCCGCAGTAGTCGCTTACTACTTTCATGATGTATTCCCTTTCACTCAAATATCAGTAGCCCAAAAACAATGCGCCAATGATAAGTAATGCAACCACTGTACCTTATTGAAAATCAGTGGAACCTTGGACAGAAACTGTAGTGATTTTAATTGATTATCAAGATCGTTACCCTTTTGCCCTTTCTCGCGGATGCGAATAAAAGCTACAATAGTGTGCCACTTATGAGCAGTTAAATACAAAAATGTAGCAATAGGGACAGTCAAAGCCAACCGGATGCATGGGCACGCAACTCCCTTGTGCCCCCAACTTTCCCTTGTTTTGGGGACTGCCTGGGACGTATACGGTCTTGAGGTTTAGGAGTCATTTGTCACCGATGTAGTGCAGGTCGACCGCGATAGCGGCTCGGGGCCTCCGTTTAGCCCCCGATGATCTTTATACGGGAAATGCCCTTGGACGCTTGAACGATATTTTCGTCTTGACCGCTGGTCTCAATACTGGGAGACTATAGGCTATCTGAACGATCACCTACACAATGTCATTTGAGTATAACCCTTTAAAATGCCTGGAAAGAGCACATGGCCGTATTCGTTAGCACGCTCGAGTCGGTGGCAGTCCTCCTCGGGATAGGGATCTTAGGCTTCTGGATTATCAGGAAACGAATCCTGCCCGGCGACATCCTTGGCTTTCTCTCTCCCCTCGCCCTTGATATCGCCCTGCCGAGCCTCATTTTCGTAACAATCATCCGCGACTTCTCACCAACTGAGTCTCAGGACTGGTGGCAGTTACCGCTCTGGTGTTTCTTTTTTATGGCCTGCGCCGGGGCTCTAACCTTCTTGGCGACGTTCATATCCAAAAAGGATACTCGGCGAGAATTCGCGATCAGTCTCTTCTACCAGAATGCTATCTTCTTCCCCCTGGCCATACTTGCGGGAATGTATGGGGACGAGTCGCCATATATCGTGTTCCTGTTCCTGTTTACCATCTTTTATCCGGCCTTTTTTTTCACCACCCATCCTTTCTTCTTTAAGGGGAGCGGGAAGAAAAACCTGGACTGGAGAAAGATAATTCATCCTGTATTGATCGTAACCCTCCTAGCAGTCGCTATTCGATTGTTTGGCGTGCAGCATATCATCCCAAATTTCATTCTTTCGATCCTGGCCTTGGTCGGAGGTATGACGGTACCACTCCTCATGCTCATCCTCGGCGGCAGCATCTACATGGATTTCCAACAAAAGGGCAAACTCCAGTTGGCAGAAATTGCAAAATTCGTAACCGTCAAGAATATTCTTTTCCCCCTCGTCTTTCTTGGAATATTAATGATACTGCGACCTCCGTACCACATTGCCCTGATTCTGCTCCTACAGAGTGCCATACCTCCGGTTACCGCAGTCCCCCTCGTGACAGAGCGGCTTGGGGGGAACAGGGCTATTGTGAATCAGTTTCTCTTTGCCAGTTTCATCCTCTCCCTGGTTTCCATATCCTTTATGGTTTGGCTGTTTTCTCTGTTTTTCACCCCTCCATGAGGTAAAACTCTCTAGCGAAGCTCCGCCTTCCCGGCCCGTACCGGCTCGGGACGGGCAAACCGACGAGGCACGACCCAAGTGAGAAAATACGAAATTCGAATATCGAAATCCGAAATAATTTTCCAATGATCAAAACCCCAATGCTCTAAACGAAAAGAGCTTTCCAAGAACTACTCAGCTTCGGTTGTTTTGAATTTTGAACATTAGAATTTCGATATTGTTTCGAATTTAAGATTTAGGCCTGCCCTGGGGCGACTTGCCCAGAGCACTATCTTCTTATTCCATTACCTCCGAACTGGGGCCTACAAAAGCGAATCCTCTCAAGCCAGGTCTGGGCCAGGGATTTCGGATTTCAAAGTCCAAATAGCATCACGATTTCATTTCAGCGCAAAAACTTGACATAAATCTGCCGGTAGTCTGGCGGATAAATGTTAAGGTCTTGAGCTGTGAAGACATCTAATACTGAAGCCTCTTGTGAATCTCCTTTGTTATAGATCAAGGATGTGGTAAATACCGCCATGAGGCCGAGACCTCCTTATGTATAAGGTTGCAGCGTGGTACGACAGCGAAATCTAAGAGTTTTCGTAACACTTTAGCTCTTTGAAATTAATCTTAAGCCGAACATGGAGATGTCTTTTTTTGACTCTGTCCTCCCATCGTTCAGAGGAGTGGGCGTTTCAAAACGGCGCACACAGGCTGGTACCTTAGTGCTAAGGCTTATGGGGAGGTGCGTCGGTTTGAAACGGCCCTGTACGGGGCCTTGTCAAGAGGGCAGAGCAAAAAAAGATATCTCCATGCTCGGTCCCCTGGGTTCAGTTAGGAATAGCCACTGG
>DATKZQ010000159.1:0-15475 GCA_035527895.1 Desulfatiglandales bacterium | reverse complement strand
ATCTTATAGTACCTGGTCTCTATCCCCACGTTTTCAGCGGTGGCGTCTATGGAGTAATCATAGCGGCTGAAATGGATTGCCGAGTACCCCGCCGGCGGCCGATAGAAACCTTCATAGGAAACCGTAAAGTCGTAGGGCTTTCCATTTACCTCATGGGCCGGACCGGGCAGAGAGCTGCTGTTCTGGGTGGCAAGCACCACCGGTGTGTTCAGATTCATCACCGGGTAATTGCCCCTGCCTATCTCTGCTGCCTCCCTGTGGATTCCCCCTTCCGAAATGTAAAAGTTTTGCTTGTAAGGGATTTCATTGCGGGCGATCCGTATATCTGTGGTGGCCGTCCTGGTTGCCATGACGCCTAAGAGGGTCAGTACAATTAAGAACATGAGCGCGATTGCCGTCACATTCCCTCGCTGTCCATGGCACTGAAAAAGGAATATACGCATCAGATCTCTCCTCAAGTCACAGAGCCTTTATACAAGATAACGATACGTGGTGGCGGTCTTGGGCCCAGCGAACGGTAACCATAATGGTCTTGGTGTTAGGAATCGGGGTGTCATCCTGTACGGTCCAGACGCGGTGGTAGGGGCCGCCGGGCTGACCGGCCTCATTGATATCAACCTGCTCATGAGTTCCGCTACTCAGATCGGCATGGGTGTACACTTTTTCGAGGAGGTTCTCCATTTTTTCCTCGGCCAGGGTAAGGGCAGCAGTGGTATTACCGCTCATCGCGTTGCCCCAAATTGCCGACACCTGCATCTTGGCAATTGCCAGCAGACCGACCGTGAGGATGGTGACGGCAACAAGGGTTTCAAGCACCGTAAAACCGTTCTGGCGATTACCCACAGTTCTTCTCCAGAGTATGGCCCGTAAGGCTTTCATTTCGGCAGCCCGATGTTCCTGGTCTCCACAATTGAGGCAAGCAGTTTTCTCCTGTACCCATCATTAAAGGGGCCCGTATCTGCTCCGCCCACGTGATAGATATTGGTATCCTGGTAACCCCGAAATGTTCGTGCGGTTCTGGCTAGCACGGAGATCTCAACTGCCCTGACGCTAGCCGCACCCGTGCCCGGGGGAGTATTGGGATCACTGACCCATGTGCCGCTGCCGAGGAGATATCGAAACTGAAGATTATCAATACCCTCTGCAATAACCTGGGCACCTTCGTTGTTACCGAGGTTTTTCCGCCGCAGACAGGGGTTGTTATTGTCTTCATCGACATAGTAGATTACCACATCTGCCCTGAAAATAATATCACCTTCGCTGTAGCTCTCCCGGAGCTCCCGCCCAGGGCTTAGGTTCATGGGACCGGTGTCCTCTTCAACCCGGAAAAAGTCAGCATGTGACAGGTCATTCTTCACCAGCAGGCCGCATTTGTCTCTTTTCAGATTATCCACATCCCTCAACGATGCGTCAATGGTGTTTCCGGAGGCCATTTCCCCGGCGGCAAGCTGTCTGCCGTTATCGCTGGCCTTGGCAACGACAATGAGGTCGGTACCGTTTCTGATCTGATCCTTGTTTGCTGGTGAGTCATCAATATTGTCATGGGCATAGAATAAGGGCCTGATGGTCTCGTCATCAGTTCCATCAGGATCCGCGGATCCAGCCAGATCATCCCAATTCATGGTATAGTCGTCGGTGTCGAAATTGGTGTAATATCCGGCCATCTGTAAGTCCTTGGTTATCATGATCATTGCTGCCCTGAGATTCTGCTGCATGGTGGAGATCTGGTCTTGGGTAAGGTAAGAATCCTGCTGGGATTTGAACGTGAGGAATATGGCGCCCAGGAGTATTAATGATATGGCCACGGCCACCAGAAGTTCCACGAGGGTGAAGCCCTGTCTCTTTAAAACACTAACCCGCAGCTTTTTCACATCTTCGTTCCTTTAGGCTCCATAGGTTCTGGGTTCAACGTTCGGGGTTCAGGGTTCAGAGTTTACCGGTCAGAGTGACCTTTCTTTCGTTGACCTTGCTCGTAAGCCAGCAGGTATTTGGTGAAACCTCGAATAGCAGCGCGGGTGCGTCCGGCATGATCATAGACATCCTGAAATTCAACGTTCGTTACGTATTGTTGATCCAACGCTACGTAAAGCTCACTCTGAACTTCGGTGCAGGACCGTTTTGCATACCGAAGAAAACGAATAAACTCCGGGTTTGTCTCCGAATCGAATCCTTCCGCAATATTATGCATGGCAGAACCTGCTGCGTCCTGAATTTGTCCCTTCAAGCCGAAGTCCCTGGCAAACTTAACTTTCTTTGTCAGGGCATAGACCTTGTGAGCTAACTCCCGGGCCAATTGCCATGCTTCAATGTCCTCAAATCGTTCTATCTTCATGCGTTTTCCTTTATAGGTTCTGGGTTCAGGGTTCAGAGGTTCAGGGTTGGGGCTTTGGATATTTGCAGTTTATCGAAAATTTGAACCCGGAACCCCGCCTGCCATCCGTCGGGCAGGGCTGAACGCTGAACCCTGAACCCCTGAACCCTGAACCCCTGAACCCTGAACGGTGAACCTCCCTACTCCCAGGCGGTCCCGGACCATTTTCTCAGGAGGATGACTCCACTACTCCGCGTACCCACACCATAGGTGGTTGTTTTTTTGTGGTTGTCAAGATACACGTAGCCGCCCTTACAGGTTCCCCTGGGGTTAAACACTGCCACATCGCTTCCGTACGTGATGTCGTCCGTGGGTGCGGTACCGAGGCCGGGATCGGGGATGTCATCGGTGGCATTTCCGTGACCAAAACCGACCCCGCTCTTATAATCAGACAGGTTCGCCGTTTTTTCGACCGTCTCATTTCCGTCGGTCCAGCTACCGTCTCCACCGTCATCGGAACAGATGGAATACTGGTTTGTGTTAATGTCAAACACGATGGCCCAATCGGAGTTGTTTTTCAATGCCCCCATTTTGGCGAGCTGCATATTTGAATACAGGTCTCTTGCCGCATTCTTGAGCCGGTAGTCAGGGAGCCAACGAGAGAATCCGGGAATGGCAATGGAAGCCACGATTCCCAGTATTGCAAACGCAACAATAAGCTCAAACAGGCTGAAGCCGCCCTTTTCAGTCATGTGGAAGCCTAGGGTAGTTGTTGGTGTAGTGAAAAGGTTGAAATACGACCCAGTTAGCTACATATCAGTAAAAAGAGAGCCCTTACTGTGCTAATATTACAGAAAAAACAGGGAAGGTCAAGTTCATGATTAAAACCCCACGGCAACGTCAAAGTGAAGCTCCCCGCGCTTCTCCACCCTCCGAAGTGGCACTGCTGCGGACACGGTCGGCCATAGCCTATGGCGTCGGACGAGGACGGGCACACGGAGCATCCTCCCCCTCCCCTGGGGGGAGGGGATGGAGGGGAGGGGGAAAAGTGAGGTGGGGGTGAGGGAAAGAGATGGCTAGGCAGTAGACTGGTTCTGCTCGGAAGCGGCCTTATAAAAAACAAAGAGAACCGCGGCATTGTATCTTCTTGATTCTCCACGGGTTATTGGGTATATATAAAACTTTGAAAGGAGACGTGCAGTGTTCATAACCTTTGAAGGGATAGACGGCTGTGGTAAGTCCACGCAGATTTCCCGGCTTGATAAGACCCTCAGAAGAAAAGGGCTATCGGTTCTCCTTACCAGGGAGCCTGGGGGAACTGAGATCGGGCAGGTCATTAGGGATATCCTGCTCCATGTGGATAATACCCACCTTGCGCCTTTGGCGGAGCTTTTTCTCTATGCAGCAGACAGGGCCCAGCACGTTCAGGAGGTAGTCAAACCGGCACTCGCGGCCGGGAGGTGGGTTATCTGCGATCGGTATTTTGATGCCACAACAGTCTATCAGGGTGTGGCTCTGGAGTACTATGGCCGGTTGATTGAGATGTTGAACCGTGAGGCGAGCATTGGTTTGATGCCGGATATCACCTTTCTTCTTGATTGTCCGGCTGAGGTAGGGCTGGAAAGAATAGCAAAACGGGCCAAAAATGATAGAAAGAGGGACAGATTCGAGCGAAAAACCCTCGATTTCCATCTCAAGATACGATATGGATACCTTACCCTGGCAAACAAGCACAGAGACAGGTTCAGGATTATTGATAGCGGCCTGACTGAAGACCGCGTGGCAGGGAAGATCAGGGAAGTGATCGAGCCATATCTTCCGAGCACCTGATAATAGGTACTGCCCATGAGTGCTCTGCTATTCAAGGAAATCATCGGTCAAGAAAAGGCAATCGTCTTTCTCCGGCGGGTTGCAGCCAACAACAAGCTCGCCTGTGGCTATTTGTTTGCCGGTATTCAGGGAATCGGCAAGGCAACCACGGCTATGGCATTTGCCTTATTGCTTAATTGCCTGGAACCTGATGGCGAAGACGGGTGCGGGAAGTGCACTTCCTGCCGGAGGATAATCGACGGAAATCATCCTGACCTTATCCTGGTGGAGCTCGATGAGGAGAAAAAGGCAATCGGCATCAACCAGATTCGCGAGATCAACAGGCAGCTCGCCTTCGCACCCGTTCTGGGTCGGTACCGGATGATCATCATTGACCCGGCAGAAAAGATGACAATTGAGGCGGCCAATGCATTCTTGAAAACCCTTGAGGAACCGCCGCCGGGAACTGTTTTTATCCTAACCGTGAGGGATCCGAAGGACCTTCTGCCAACCGTTGTTTCACGATGCCAGCGGGTTCCCTTTAAACCCCTCCCGACCGGGGAGATCGCGAACTGGCTGGTAACAGAACGCAGCGTGGATAGAGAGGCCGCACGGATCTTGGCCAGGCTTTCAGAGGGGAGCCTGGGCAAGGCGCTCACGATGGCAGATGAAGGCCTTTTGGCAGAAAGGGTTAGCTGGATAGAGATGTTGGATCGGGCTATCAATGGTTCTCCGGATGTGTTGCTGGAAACGGCTCAGAAGTTTTTCGATCTCGGAAAAAAGGTTAAGGAGCCAAAAGATATGGGAATAGCATTGATGCTGGGGATATGGAAGAGCTGGTTCAGGGACATGGTGCTCATGAAACTCGAGGGTGCGAAAGACCTCATCGTAAACACCGATCTCATTGAACACCTCAGCAAGGTCTCTTCCGGTTATTCGCTCGATAGGCTCATGAAGTCACTGGCGGTTATTGCCAGTGCAGAATATGATCTCATGGAGAACAGGAATCAACTGTTCCTTATTGAACGATCCCTGTTTGGTTTGAGGGGGGCTGCAGATCAATGAGCAGAAGGAATGGAGACGGTCCAAAAAAGATCGTGAATGTCAGATTTAGGGAAGACGGTAAATGGTATGAGTTTTACACCGGGATCTTTGTCCTTAATGAGGGGGATCAGGTCATTGTCCAGACCCAGAAGGGCCAGGAACTGGGCACGGTATGCAGTAAGCCGAGGCTCAGGGATTCTTCCATGCCGACCAGACCGATAAAGAAGATATTCCGTCTGGCTACAACAGAGGATATTGAGCAAAAAAGGAAGAATGAACAGGACGAAGCAGAGGCAGCGGAATGCTGTAGAGAGCTGATCAAAAAGAGGCAACTGCCCATGAACCTGATAGCAGTGGAGCTCTCGCATGACCGAAGCAAAATGACCTTTTATTACATTGCCAAGACCAGGGTTGATTTCAGGGAATTGGTCAAGGACCTGGTTCAGCGGTTTCGTACCCATGTGGAGATGAGGCAGATCGGTGCCAGAGACCTCGCTCGAATGCTGAGCGGTGTCGGCCACTGTGGTCGCGAGCTCTGCTGTTCGGCGTTTCTCTCGAATTTCGAACCCATATCCATCAGGATGGCCAAAGAACAAGACCTTTCGCTGAACCCCACTAAGATCTCCGGTATCTGTGGGAGGTTGATGTGCTGTCTTTGTTTTGAATACGATGAATATGCGAAAACGAGGAAGGCACGGGGAAAAAATGAAAAAAAATAGCCAGAGGGCATTCTACATAACCACACCTATCTATTACGTAAATGCAGAACCACATCTCGGGCATGCGTATACCACCATTGTTGCCGACATAGTAGCACGGTTCCACCGGTTGGCCGGCATTAAAACCTTTTTTCTCACCGGTACCGATGAGCACGGCGACAAGATTGTGGAGGCAGCTACCAAGGCCGGCGAAAGCGTCAAGGCATACGTCGACAAGATAAGCAAGACCTTTAGAGATGCCTGGCCCAAGCTCGATGTGACCAACGACTACTTCATAAGGACCACTGACGAGAATCATCAAGAAACGGTAAAGGCAATCCTCTCGCGGGTCTATGAAAAGGGAGACATCTATTTTAGTGAATACGAGGGAACATACTGTGTTGGATGTGAGCGGTTCTATACAGAAACGGAATTGGAAAACGGCAGATGCCCCATCCATTTGAGCGAGCCAAAGCTCATTCGGGAGGAGAACTACTTCTTCAAGATGAGCAAATACCAGGAGTGGCTCATTGACTACATCAACCGGAACCCCGACTTCATCAGGCCTGAACGTTACCGTAACGAGGTACTGGCCTTCCTGAGGGAGCCCCTTGAAGACCTCTGCATATCCCGGCCCAAAAGGAGATTATCGTGGGGGATCTCCCTCCCCTTTGATGATGACTATGTGACCTATGTCTGGTTTGATGCCCTCATCAACTATGTATCGGCGCTGGGCTACCCGGACGGTGACCTCTTTAAGAAATTCTGGCCCGTTGCTCAGCACATTATCGCAAAGGACATTCTCAAGCCTCACGGTATCTTCTGGCCGTGCATGCTCAAGGCAGCCGGAATCGAACCGTACCAGCATCTCAACGTCCATGGGTACTGGAATGTGGATGCCGGTAAGATGTCAAAGAGCCTGGGAAATATCGTGAGACCCATGGATATGGCCACCGTTTACGGCCTTGATGCGTTCAGATATTTTCTGCTGAGGGATATGGTTTTCGGCCTCGATTCGGATTTCAGCGAGGAATCGCTGGTGAGGAGGCTTAATTCCGACCTGGCAAACGATCTCGGAAACCTGGTGAGCAGAAGCGCAACCATGGCAGTTAAGTACTTCGACGGTTTGGTACCCGCATCCGGCACACCAGGAGAGGAAGACCGGGAGTTGAGGGAAGCAGCGCTTGCGGCAATCGACGAGTATATGGACCTGATGGAGGGATTTACCTTTCACAAGGCCTTGATCGCTGTCTGGGGGTTAATCGGAAAAGCCAATAAATACATCGATACTATGAAACCATGGGTAATGGCCCAGTCGGGCACGGAGCGCCTGGGCACCGTGCTCGATCATGTTCTCGAGGTAATAAGAATAGTGTCGGTGCTCCTGTGGCCCGTTATGCCCCAAACAGCGGAAAAGATCCAACATCAGTTGGGGCTCGGGGCAGTTGGAAAGAGGCTGGATTTCGAGGATGCAAAGCAGTGGGGCAAGACAGAACGGGTCAGGCCCGTAGCCAAGGCGCCGGCCCTTTTCCCCAGGGTGCAGCTTGAAAAAACCCAGGAGGTTGCTCCTTCGCCGGATCTGGTAAGCCTCGAAGAGTTTCAACGGTTTGACATTCGCGTTGGGATCATCAAACAGGCAGAGCCTATCGCCGGATCCGACAAACTACTGAAGCTGACAGTTGATATTGGCGAGGATCGGACGATCGTGGCAGGATTGGCTCCTGACTACCGGACAGAGGAGCTCAGGGGTAAACAGGTTGTTGTGCTTGCCAATCTCAAGCCGATTCAACTCCGTGGCATTGAGTCTCAAGGGATGATTCTCGCGGCGGAGGATGAAGGGGGGGTTCATATCGTGGTCACCGATACGGAAAGCAAACCGGGAAGTGCTATTAAATAAAGGTATTGGAATCATGGAACAATGGAAGGATGGAATATTGGGTTTGGGGGAAACCTAAAAAGGATCTCGATTTCAAAATCATCATTCCAATATTGATGACTTCGTAAAAAGTCGGAAATGACCATTTTCCGTCATTCCGGCGAAAGCCGGAATCCAGTTTTTTCAGTTAGTTACAGAGCTCCTGGACTCCGGTTTTCACCGGAGTGACGACTTTTTACGAGACCATCAATATTGATAAAGTCGCAAAAAAGTCGAAAAATCCCTCTCCCTCGATGGGAGAGGGCCCCGTTAAATGCCGCCTTCGGCGGCCCCCCCCTTTGGGGGATTTAACAGGGTGAAGGTGAGGGTGAAAAAGGCAGCATTTCAACTACTTACCTCCCCCTCCCCTTAATCCCCTCCCACAAGGGGAGGGGAAATGGGACTTTTTACGAAACCATCAATATTCCAATATTCCATCATTCCAATTGGTGAGCGAAGCGAACTGAGTTCTGCCGGCTATTTCCCTTCCACTTTTTTCAGGGTGTCGCAAGCCTGTGTGTTACCCAGATCGCAGCTCTTGTTCAACGAAGACAGAAACTCTTCCCGGGGGCCCGTGTCCTGATACACCAACGCCATCCCCAGGTAAGCATCGGCAAAATCGGCATCTATATCCAGGGCCTTACGGTACGCCGTGAGCGCCCGTTCGTAGTCTTTTTTTATGAAACAGGTAAGCCCCATACTGTAAAGAGCCCAGGTGAAATCGGGTTTGTGCTCCAACGCATTCTCATAATCGGCAAGGGCCTCGTCATACTGACCTTTCTGGTAGTAGCTCAGCCCCCTGTTATAATAGGCATCAGAGAAGTTGTAAGCAGCATCGCCCGCTTTTTCCAGAGCGGTTACGGCTACCGTGTAGTCTGCTATGGCCTCGTCATACTGTTTGAGGTCGTAGAGCAGATTTGCCCGGTTGTAAAAGGCGTCGGTATACCCCAGGTTGTTGGCCTGGGTTATCCGTATGGCGTTATTATAGGCATTCAGGGCCTCCTGCTGCATCCCCTTTTTTGCGTAGATGGCGCCCAGGTTGTTGTGAACATCGGCATGATACGGCTTCTCTTCGCCGCTTAACGACAGGGCCAGCTGATAATGGTTCTCGGCATTGGGGTAGTCTTCCAGCCGGTAGTAAACGAGGGCAACGTTATTGTGGGCCTTTTCATCGTTGGGGTTGATGATGATAGTCTGTTTGAAGTCCTCGAGGGCCTGGGCGTATTCCTTTTTTTCATAATAGGCAAGCCCCCGGTTGTTGTAAGCCTCGGCGTAGTTTGGCTCCAGATCAATGGCCTGAGACAGGGCGGCTATCGCGTCATCGAATCTCCCTTCCTTCAGGTAGCCGGCTCCGGTGTCAAACAGGCTGTACGCATCTTGCGCATCACCTGTTCCCGGCCCCGCCACAACAAAGCACACCAGGAATACCATGATGATAATCCATCTTGCAACACAGACTCTATTCATAGCTCAATCCCGTATCAGTTTCAGTGTTACTGAAGAATTTAGGAATTCTGAATTGAGGAATTCTTGATGAACTCGCAAAAAGTCGTTTTTTCCATTTTTCTGTCATTCCGGCGGAAGCCGGAATCCAGTAAATTCAATAGGTTCTGGATGCCGGATCAAGTCCGGCATGACCATTAGAAGGCTTTTTACGAAACCATCATTCTTGATAAACTCGCAAAAAAGTTTTTTAACCTGTCATTGCGAGCGAAGCGAAGCCGTTCGGCCTCGAGCTCACAGCCGAGAGGCAATCTCCTTGTATGAGACTGCCGCGTCGTCCCGCTCAACACGGGACTCCTTGCAGTGACCTTTATTTCTTCGAATGGATACCCCGCAGATTGCCCCCAATCCCTCAATCCCTCAATCCCTCAATTCCTCAATCCCCAAATCCCTCAATCCCCAAATCCCTAAATTCCTAAATCCCTAAATTCCTAAATCTTGTGCATCCTTCAAGAGTTCCAGTGTAGGGATAGCATCCCGAAGCGCTTTTGAACGCTCTTACTCAATCAACCACAAAGAGATGATTTCATGTTTTTGGTTGGTCAGGTAGCCCACACGATTGCCAACCTCGAACCAGGCCCGCAAGGCATGCCTGTCTATCGGTGTGGCGTATTCCGCATACGGGGAAAACCGGTACAGTGAATCATCGATAACGATCTCATCCATTGCTATCCTGTTGATCCGTCCGGATCCGTCAAACCTGTCAGGATAGTATTCGGGAAGGACGAATCCTCCTTCCTCTTGCATTTCCGCGGCCACCGGCGCTACCGGTAATCCTGGACCAGCCATCAAGAGCATCGGCCCAATAAGCAGCGCAAAGACAAAGATCTTTCCGTAACAAAGGAGCCAGTTACCTTTTCTTTCCATAGGTCCTCCTGCGATCTTACTCAAGCTCTCTCCAGTACCGTACCCCCAGCCTCGCCGGCACCTCCCGTACCGTTTTGATGGTGCCTTCAGAGGAGCTGAAGTATTTCATCTCCGTGCTTCCCATCCGCAGTATGGCGGGTGCATGGAGTCTCCCGGTTTTCTGTAGGCCCGTTGGGGCCACCAAAACCGGATTGGTCTCATCTCCTATATTGATAAGGTCCTGGGAACCGATCAGGTTGTCGGCGTCGATATCGAACTGGGCCCTTAAGAGCCTCCCCCCTGAGGCGGCATCCATCTCATGAATGATTGAATCTCCCCCGATGCCGCAAGGTTCATCTACCGGTGTGAAGGTGATCACGATGGCATTTCCTTCCCTGACCAGAACATCGCTGGCTACCCTCTCTCCGTCAAGGGGCAGATCGAAATACCATCCCGCGTGCACGGTGTTGGGAGGATCGGTGGCCGATCCGGGGTTGGGTTGTTCACCGAAATCCAAGTCGTCAACGGTTTCCCAATTGGGAATGTTGTTGGTCAAAATGCGAAGTTTTAGCTGTTCGCCATTAGTGGCAAATGTCCAGAAGAAGGGGAAGTTGGGGTCGGTTTCCGGAGACGTCACGTAATCTTGCTCCACCAGAGTCACGTTCGCGGGTTGGTTTGAGAGCTTGTTCGTGGCAGATCCCCTGTTGAAAAACCCCAGGTACTCGGTGTCATCGCTATCATCCCCGTAGTCCCAGACCCCGTAGATGGTATTGAGGCTGGTATCCGCAAAATCGGTTATTCCCAGATACTTGCCGGTACCGAAAACCACCAGGTAACCGTGTTTGGTCGGGTGCCGCATTACATCGGGCTTTGTGGTGATGGGCTGGCCCAGGGCCTGGAAGAGGGGTTGGGGATTCCCGCCCCCATCTTTATAGGCAACAGTCCAACTATTGTAGTCGGCGTTGGTGAGATCGAACTTCCACAGGTTACCCCTCAGATCGCCGGCATACACATAATCTACCTTGTCGTCATAGTTCACGTCGATCACAACCGGGGTTGAAAGCCCGTTACATGAACCGACGCCTGTGTCTATCCTCTTGAGCACTTGGCCGTTTGAGGGGTCGAGGATAAGAAGCACCGCATTCCCGTTGACGCTGTTATAGCCGTTTCCGGCAATCACGATCCAGCCTGCCTGAGAGTTCACGATAGCCGGCCTGGCGTAAGAGTATCCAACGTCGTTGATTTCCCCGACCGGGGTAGCGGAATTCGGGTATTCCCACAGGAACCTATCTCCCACATCCAAATCAATGGCAAAGGAGGTGTTCTCGGTTATACCGGTAATATCCAGCGCATAGTAGCCTTTCCCTCCTCTGCCCAGTCCGCCGACCAGGAGCGTTTTGGCGCTGCCCGGCGAGAGCTCTACGCCTCTCTGGATAACCGGGCTCAGATCCACGTAGTAAGTATGGTTGCCGTAATAGCTCGGATCGGCGAGGTTCTTGAGGTTTTCAAAAACGATGTTCGGGATATAGGCGAATATCTCGGAGCCGTTGGTCGCCCGAAATGCGTGGAGCATACCATCGTTGCCGCCCGTATAGAGAACCCCGTTTTCAAACACCGGCGAGGAGTGGACAACGTCACCGAGTATGCTGAAGCGGTCCCTGAAGTCGCCGCCGTTCTGCTGTTCTAAGGAACGATGTCCCCGCAGGAATTTCAATCTATTCTGTGCGGGAATCCAATCCACATCCAGTTCATCTCGAAGTTGGTCCTGCTGTTCTGCATTCAGGTTGGGCCAGGTGAAGGGCACGCCTGGCGGGGTATTCGATGGGTTATAGGTTGCGATTCTCCTGCTGAGCCACTGCGTGGCAGTGGCATCCAGCCAATCGGCCGCCGACCACTCAGGGGTTTCCGATACCTCGCCGGTCGTTGGATTCACCGGATAGGCCTTCACATCACCTGTCCAGCCGTCGCTGTTATAGGTGGATTGAAACATGAAAAGCTCCGATGCCACCTCTTCGTAGAGTTCTACTCCGTTCACGGAAACCGGGGCGGCCGATCCCGTGCGAGCCTCGATATTCTGTTTCACTGAAAGTAGCGCGTTCGCCAGTTCTTCTGCATTGAGGGCACTCAGGAATTCACCTCTGCCGTTCACCGCGGCATGCCACACATCGTCTATCTTTTGGTCATTGCCGGCTGCCGGGTCGGGCCATTCGATGAGAACACCTGTGGTCTTGTGCTTGAAATCTTCATCGTAGTCAGCTGGATTCAGGGTTCCGGAGACACCGAAGGCCACGGTATAGGTCACCATGTGCTGCCAGTCCGCCCCGTCCTTCAAGTTCGTTGGCACTTCGTCTCCCAGGCTTGAGGAGAGGTCATTCTCATAGTAGAACATGGCCACGTCGGCAAGGGTATCTGAATACCCATCCGCATAAGGGACTCCATTGTCGCCGTCTGCATTATCTATTGATGTGTTGAGGGGCGGATCGCCGTTCCAGTACCCGTCGGTTATGAGGATAGCAAATGCCTGCTGGCAGGCCCCACCGTCCTCTGTAGCCTCATACGGCGAGTCATCGCCTGCCGTGCCATCGAGCTTGATATTGTCATCCTTGTTAAAGTATCTCCCAACCGCCTCAAGCCCTCGTCTTAAGGCCGTCAGCGTATCGGTGACAGTGAGGCTGTACAGCTGATCTAAGATAAAATTAGCCTGATTCTCTCCCTGGGCCTTAACCTTCAAGACCGGTTGCACGACGCTTTGGTGAATGCTGTATAAGCCCACATTCACGCCCTGCATATTTGCAATAGCATTGGCCACGGCGGCCGTGGCCGTCAGCTCCCGCCTCCGGTAGTAGGAGTACCAGTTGGCGAAGTTCTGTCTTTCCTCCGCAGGAGTTCGTGCGGATTGGACGGAGGCAGGTATGTTGGGGGCAGTTACCTCAACCAGACCGGTTACCGCTTCTGTTGCGCCGCTGCCACTAATGGTTGCCTGATAGTATCGTATAGTGTACGCTCCGCCTGTCCCTTCGATTACCACGAGGTAAACGGTTTCACCGGCGTCGTACACGTCATTCGCGTTGGCGTCATCGAAGGTGTAGTAGTGGGCATTCGGAATATCTATCGGGGTGACACCGACAGGAAGGAATTTCACCGCATCTGCACATGCCCGATCGCTGGCAAGATTCGGTGTATTATAGAGGGTCACATCTCCCGAGATCCCATCAAAAGGATATGAATTGGAGCCGAGTCGATTCCACTGTTTCTCGTTAATGCGCTGGTTCACTTGGACGATATCCGGTACCCCGGCATGGTTGATTGTGTATTCCACGACGTCGGAATAATGATCGGCGCTTCTCCACCATGCAAATACGTCATAGTCCCCGGCAGGTAAGATCGGCGTCCAAGTAGCAGTGCTCGGTGCGCCGTTTTCGGGGGTTTCCCAGAAATGGTTGAGGTAGGATTCACTATGGACCCAAACCGCCACCCAACCTGGGGACTTTGTGAAGCCGCTATCCACGTCGTCAACGACAATGCCGAAATCAAACAGGTAATACGTGTTATTCAAGGCAAAGGTGGGCGTCTCACTCGTCGGGTGAGATCTCGGATTGTCGGGGTCGGCGTTATTCAGGGTAGGCCACGGCTCATACGTAACGCTTGGGTCATAGTATACCCTGTTGTAAACGGACCACTGGGACTTCCATTGCATTCGATCTCTTTCGTTTAGTATGGTGCTGTCAGCAAATACATTGTCTCCGGGATTATCGAAGACATATTGAAAGGTTTGAAACTTTCCATCGCTCTCCGTAGTCAGGAACTCCCAGTCCATGCTTCCCGAGTCATCCAATACAAACATGATGTTCGGCGGGGCTGAGCGTTTTACGGTCCCAAGGGGAACTGAGGAGAGGTCGGAACAATCGGCCGGCAAATTGAACACGGCTGTTATGTAATGGTCGGAGGTCACGTTATTGAAGGTATAAGAGAAGGGCGCACCGGACGAGATTCCGTCTACTAGCACCTCTGCCACGGAATTGCCGGCATCCGGTATGATAGAAAAGGTCTCGCTGTCACCATCGAGCACGCTTACCTGCCCTGCCGGAGAAATCGTGCCCCCGTATCCTGCGGAGGCTGTTATGGTATGGGTGCTCAATGAGGTGAACTCGATGTGCAGCAACGGCGCCCTCGAGCTGCTCCCGTTGTAAGACCAGGCATCCCGCTCGTCATCTTGACCCAAAAAGATGAACAACAAACTGTTTCCCTTAATCCACCCGGGCCTGCTCACGATTTCGTTGACAATGGATGTGAGAGCAGGTGTTACGTACGTTGAACCATCCGACCACGAGGTGCCGTCAGCCCAGGTGACCGTTGCGCTGGTTTCAGGGCGGTTTGAGATGTTATAATCGCTCGAGGTGAACGTGGCCGCGTTATCGCTGTCCTGTCCGGTAATCCTCATTACCCAAGAACCGGAGTCTGGGTCTTCAGCCGTAAAGACTATATAGGCATTCGTTATGACTGCTCCCGGGGGCACCTGAATGCCCTGAAAGCGCACGCCTACCATCTTGCCCACTTCCAGGTCCAGGTCGCTGGAGCCGGTTGAAACGTACCCGATGTCTTCTCCGCTAGTATATTCTGTGGCGTCGTCAGAACCGGTTGACACACGGTACTCTCTCGTAAAAACCTCTGACTGCGACGGCTGGGGCAAGGCGAACGCCGCCACAATCAGAGCTAGTAGACACACTATGGTACTGAGTCTATAGTGCATACGGGTAACCTCCCTCTCATAACCCTGCTATGTGTGAACCCGTTTGGCCTTTGGATCAGGCAGAAATCGCGTTCGGGCCTTTGCCCGATGTAACCCTCACTTAAAGGCCTTTCGGTAACCGACCTCTACCATAACAAGGCTGTTGTTGCTATTGCACCAGCCGTACACTGCGTAGTCGTGAACCCTGGTCTTAGTCATATCCAGAGAGCTCCCAGGGGCAATTCCCTGGGAGACGCTTGCGTATGTCGTTGCCGGGAGCTGGCCGAAGGTCTCTTGGCTCGGGAAATTGCAGTGGCGGACATCGCTATCACTGACGGTATTGATGGCGTTTAAATATGCAAGACTCGTCGTCCTCAGATCGTTGTCCTGCATGTGTTGGGCGCACCGCATTGCCGCGGCCTCGGCGCAATAGAGATTCTGTTTCTGGGTGTTCTCGTTTCCGATGATCCGTATCTCCATGTTTGACATGGAAAATGTCGACACCCCCAGCAGGGTAAAGAACGCCAGTACGAGCAAGGCTATGATGAGCACCGAGCCCTCCTCGCCGAAAAACAGGAGTCTTTCCTTCATGGTTTTTCCCTCACATAACTTTTTCATCA
>DATKZQ010000158.1:0-9715 GCA_035527895.1 Desulfatiglandales bacterium | reverse complement strand
GAAAGAAGAAGAAACGAAGAAGGCTGAACTTGCCCAAAATAAAGGAGACCCTGGATGCGAAGAAGAAGCGATAGTGCTTTGTTAATCTGTGTAAGGGAGGCCATACAATGGTGAATCTCGCAAAAATAGATGAGGTAATGTCAACGTACGTGAGACCTCAAACATATCCCTTGGCTATCAAAATGGTGAGCAGTGAAGATGAGATTCCGGAGGGTGCAAAGAGGCCCTTGAAAGACTATGGGGCATCTTTTACCCTTTGCCAAGCCCTTGCTCTAGGGCGCAAGGAGGGCTTGACCATAGTGCTTGACAAGGAAAGCCAGTCTTGCCCGATAGCGCTGGCGGGATTGGGATTTGTGAGGCCGGATGAGTATCTCAGCGGCAAATACACACTCGCACCTGTGAACCGACCCGCTGAAGTCCAAAAGAAAGCTGCTGAGACTATACCCAGATTTGAGTTCGGGAGATTCAACCATATTTTGATCTCCCCGATACAGACAGCGAATTTCGATCCGGATGTCATTATATTTTACGGGAACGGTGCTCAAGTGATGCGCATGATCCAGGCCGCCGTTTTTGCATCGGGCGAAAGTTTAACGTCGAAGTCAACTGGGGCTGGCGGTTGCCTTCTTCCGATCGTGGTGCCAATTCTTGGAGGTGAATGTAACTATGCTGTCCCAGGAAATGGGGAACGACGATTAGGATTGATTGCTGATGGGGAGTTGGCGTTCGCCATGCCCAGGAACCGATTTGAAGAGGTCGTAAAAGGATTGAAACTCTCGCACGAAGGAAGGCAGACTTATCCAATTAGCCCTGGGTATCTCAAGTTAGAATACACGTTTCCGCCCTCCTATGCTGAACTGCGAAAAGCGTTAATAGAGAGTTCCAAATAAGAAGGGTTCCCAAGTAAAAAGGGATTTCGTAACCAGTCTGAGGATACTGAGCTAAGTTCGCTCCCGCCCGCCTCGTCCCGCACAACGGGACGGGCAGGTCGCTCACAACCTGTCGAGAGCCTCCAGGTCGTGCGATTGGAATGTTGGAATACTGGAATAATGGGTTCTGGGAAAATGGGGATTTGATCTAATGGCAGAATTTTTCTTGGTATTGAATTCAATGATGTCAAAGAGAAACACTTCCTTCTTACAATCAACATTCCAATATTCCACCGTTCCCTGGCCCAGGCCTGATTTGGAATCACCGATTTCTAGGCATTCGGCTTACCAAATAGTATGGCAACAAGAGCATTTTGCAGGGAAGTCGCAGGGCGGGCCATTATTCCATGGCAGGGCAAAATCCCATGCCCCGAAACAATCCTATAATTACAATAAGTTCTAGTGTTCTGTAGCACAAATATCCTTTCTATTTCCGATAACCCCCCACCTTGTCCTCCCCCTTGAAGGGGGAGGGTTGGGGTGGGGGTGAGCTCATCTAAGAATTGTCATGTTATTTTTAATACACAACACTAGAAATTCCGAGACGTATTACTAAGGAGGCGCTTTATGTCCGGCACTGAAGAGAATGTCGTTGGAAAGCTTATTCAGAAAAAGGGTCGCATCCATAAAGATCGAGTCTTTTTGTATTTTAAAGATGAAACGGTCTCCTATGAGCAATTAGACCTCTTATCCAACCGGTTTGCCCATGGGTTCAAAGATATGGGCCTTCAAAAGGACGATAAGATTGCCATTATGATGAAGAATCACCCGAACTATTTATATGTATGGTTTGGCTCTTCCAAACTGGGGATCGTGGAGGTCCCCATTAATACGGCCTACAAGGGAGATCTTCTTAAACATATCATCAACAATTCGGATTCAAGACTATTGGTTATCGACAGCTCATTTTTAGACAGGCTTCTGATCATTAAGGATGACCTTCCAAAGCTGGAACGGATCATCTGCTTTGGTGAGGTTGAACAGGAGATCTCCAAGTCTCTTCCTGTTCCCGTATCCCCCATCGAGGATTTTTTCAGATACCCCTCTGACCCTATTGAAGTGGATATCAGCCCGGCAGATCCTGCCGCCATTATCTATACTTCCGGAACCACCGGCCTTTCAAAAGGGGCCGTCTGCCCCCATAACTATTATATACATACCGGAAGGCTTGTGGCCAGACTTCGTGATGCCAACTCACAGGATATCCTGTATACCTTTCTCCCCCTTTTTCATATCAATGCCCAGCTCATGACCACCTTGGCAGCCCAGGTATCTGACGCCCAAATGGTGCTGAGTGAGCGGTTCAGTGCATCAAGCTTCTGGGACGATATCCGTAAGTATGGAGCCACTCAATTTAACTATCTGGGGGCGGTTATGACCATACTTGCCAAGCAAGAACCACGAGAAGACGACGCCGATAATCCGGTTAGGATAGCCTTTGGTGCGGCCTGTCCGCCGGACGTGATGGAGCATTTGGAAAGGCGTTTCGGATTCATCTGCCTGGAGGGTTTCGGAATGACCGAAATAGGCCTGGCCGTTCACGATGCCATAGAGTACAGGAGAACTGGTTCCTGCGGCAGGGTGCTCGATGACCTCTTTGAGGTGCAACTGTTTGATGATGATGATGTGGAGGTGGCGATCGGAGAAATCGGTGAGATCGTGGTCCGGCCCAAAAAGCCCTACATCATGATGACCGAATATTACAAGATGCCGGAAAAGACCCTTGAATCATTTCGCAATCTCTGGTTCCACACAGGAGATTATGCCAAAAAAGACGAGGACGGATTTTTCTACTTTGTGGATCGTAAGAAAGACGCCCTTCGTCGACGAGGCGAAAACATCTCCTCCTTCGAGGTGGAAAAGGTCATCAACACACATCCCAAGGTCTTGGAGTCTGCCGTTTTTGCCGTCCCCTCAGAGCTTGGTGAGGATGAGGTCAAGGCCAATGTGGTGCTCAAGCCTGGTGAGACCTTGCCCCCTGAGGATTTGATTAAGCACTGTGATGAGAGGATGGCTTACTTCGCCGTTCCCCGGTATCTGGAGTTTGTCCCTGAACTTCCCAAGACCCCGACCAACCGGATTGAGAAGTATCGCTTGCGGGAGGCTGGCATTACGAAAAATACCTGGGATCGAGAAAAGGCAGGGGTCAGAATCGCTCGGTAGCCCCCATTAATGAAGGATCCATGTGAAAAAGGCGATGCCTGTGGCGGTTATTCTTGCTTCAAGATCTTTTGAAATCTGACTAAGTAAAGAGTATTCCAACTATCCTAAGCGGAGGAAAGCGAGCGCAGAATAGGAGCGATAAGAAGACAGCATTGACATCATGTAGCATAAGGAACGTGGATGAAGAAAAAGATTGTTATCATCGGCACTGTCGACACCAAGGGTGATCAGTTGCGGCTTTTGAAGGAGCGGATTGAGTCTCGAGGGCATGAGGCGATCCTCATGGATATCAGCATGGGAGGACATCCCTCCTATCAAGCAGATATCACCCCGAAAGAAATTGCAGGTCTGGCAGGCAAGGATATAGAAGAGATTAGGGCCTCGAAAGACAGGCTCACCATCACGAACGCGATGAGTTTTGGTGGGCAGCAAAAGGCGTTAGATCTCCTTTCACAAGGGCAGCTCCACGGCATTGTATCCCTGGGAGGGGCTACCATTGCCTTGATTGCATCACAGGTGATGTCCAAATTGCCCTTTGGGATCCCTAAGGTCATCGGCGTCCCTGCCGCCCAGACGGTCTACGTGGGAAGATGGTTTGGTGCCACTGACCTGATTGTGATGCAGCTCATTATGGAAATTGCCGGGATGAATGACCTCATTAAGAATGCCATCCTACAGGTGGCAGGGGCGATCTCAGGGATGGTGGAGGAGGCTTATGATCACACATCATTGAGGCTCCCGTACCCTTCTGTGGCTATTACCGAACTGGGATTTTCAGATCAATGCGCCAGGTATGTGGAGCAGCTTCTCACAGATAAAGGATACCACGTATATCCATTTCATGCCCAGGGCATTAGTGATCAAGCCATGGATCGGCTGATATCCCAGGGGTTCTTCGACGGCGTCATAGAGATAGTTCCTGCTGGACTTATCGAAGAACGGTTCAAGGGAAATCGGCCCGCCGGCATGGCAAGACTTGATGCCGCTGCTGAAAGCGGTATCCCGCAGGTATGGGCCCCTTGCTGCTTAAACATTACAGGTGCGGGCCCGACCAGGACCAACAGAGAGAAATACGTTGCCTCTGGAAAGGTTCTGGAGATTGACGAGATGAGGGCCATGGCCCGATTTCCGGTCGATGAGATGAAAATCGGGGCCCAGCTTTATGCAGAGAAAATAAACAAGGCCAAAGGCCCCATAAAGCTGGTGGTTCCCTTGAGGGGCTGGTCCTCTTTAGACAGAGAAGGGAGCATTCTCTATAACCCCGAAGAGGACCAGGTTTTCATAGAGGAATTGAAAAAGAATCTCAGGGTTCCCATCGAGATAGAGGAAGTAGATTGTAACCTTGAGGATATGGAGACAGCGAAAGTTTTGGTCAACAGCTTAGATAAGTATATGCAGAAGTAAAGAGGATGACCAGAGAGTATCCAAACGATATGGTATTTACACTATCCACTGTATTTAAGGGAATACCTTTGCGTGCATGGAGCGGGAGAAAGATGCAAAAGACACCTGAAGAGCTGTATGAAGAAAGGACCAAGAGGGTCCTGGATGTGGTTCAATTAAAGGTCCCTGATCGAGTCCCTTTTATGCCCTTTTTTCATTTTTTCCACGCCAAGTACGGGGGGATCACGTGTCAAGAGGCCATGTACGACTACGACAAGCTCGCGATGGTCGCCAAAAAGACCCTCATGGATTTTGAGCCTGACATGTACAATAATCCGTTTGCCCTTGTGGCACTGGGACCCATCCTGGAAACCCTGGACTGCAAGTACCTCACGTGGCCCGGCGGTGGTCTCCCTCCCCATCAATCATACCAGTTTGTGGAAAAGGAGTATGTCACGGCAGCGGAATATGACGACCTCCTCTTTGATCCTACCGGTTTCATGTTGAGACAGTTTCTCCCGCGGGTCTATGGGGCCCTGGAACCGCTTCAGCAGCTTCCCCCGTTGCCTTCCATGTATTATACCCGATTCGTAACCAGAACGGCGGCCTTTGCGAGTCCCGAGGTTGCAGGGGCCCTTGATGCGCTTGTGAAGGCGGGCACCGAGGCGCGCCGCATGCTGGCAAAGGCGAAGGCCTTTACCGATGAGATGACAACGTTGGGCTTTCCCTCTCAGATCGGCGGTGTGGCCTATGCCCCCTTTGATTACATCGGGGATCTTCTCAGGGGAACCCGCGGTATCATGCTCGATATGTACCGGATACCGGACAAACTCCTCGAAGCCATGGGAAAGTTGATCCCTTTTATCCTCCAGGGTGCCATTCCTGCAGCCAAGATGACCGGGATTCCGTTCATTTTCATGCCGATGCACAAGGGCCTGGATGGTTTCATGTCCTCGGATCAGTTCAAAACCTTCTTCTGGCCTCCCTTGAAACGGGTGATCCTGAGTCTGATCCAAGAGGGGCTCATCCCCATGGTCTTCTGGGAAGGGGACTGCACCTCTCGCCTGGAGACCATAAAGGATATCCCTCAGGGAAAGGCGATCTACTGGTTTGAGCGGACGGATATCTTCAAGGCCAAGGAAATACTGGGAGACACCGTGTGTATCCGGGGAAATGTGCCGGGTGCTCTGCTCTGCGTCGGCAGCCCCGGGGATGTGGAGGCATATTGCAAAAGACTGATTGATGTGGTGGGCAAGGGCGGCGGTTTTATCTTGGACGGGGCTATCGGTATTCCTGATGAGGCAAAACCTGAGAATGTGAAGGCCATGGCAGATACCACCAAGGAATATGGTGTGTACAGATGAAGAATGATAACACGCGTCGATACTTAAAGCTCAACGGAGAACGGTGCCTTCAGAGAAAACACACCTTTGCTGAACAAGTTCTATACCGGCAACCGCATCAGCTCTTTGGCATTGTCTTCGTATATCTTTTTCTTTTCCGAGTCCGGAATATCCATTTGCTCTATAGCGCGTATCGTTTCCCTGGTATATATATCGCCAAGTTGAGGATCGTACGGCATATCTGTCGCAAACAGCATATGATCGGCGCCAAAAAAGGCATAGCCGCACATCAGTCCCGGTGCACTCCCATAGAGCGCCGTATCACCATAGAACATGCGAAAGTATTCGATAGGGCGCTTGGTAAGAAGGGACTCATGTTTGAAACCCATACGCATTAAATGACTCATATATCCAACGTTGATTCTCTGGTCAAAGAATGGCACCATGGCTCCACAGTGATGGGTAATAATCTTAAGAGTGGGAAGCTTCTCGAAAATGCCACTCATCGCCAAGCGTGTCATAGCCACTGTTGTCCGATAGGGCCACGCAAAAATGATATGTATCATGTGATATGACTCAGTCTCATTGGGGTAATCCGGAACCTGGTTCGTCCTTATTTCGGGGTGAAGCAAGATAGGAAGATTGTATTGGGCCATCTTTTCAAAAAGGGGCATAAACTCCGGCGAGTCTAAAGGCTTACCGTTGATATCGCTATGTACCTGCACACCCCTGAATCCTAATTCAGTGATTGATCTGTCAACTTCTTTTAAGGCAGCATCCATGTCATTCATTGGCAGGCAGGCCACAGCAGCAGGAAACTTGTCCGGATACTTGACAACCAGTTCAGCCATCTCATCATTAGCTATCTTGGCCAGTTCAACTGCGTCCTCTGGTTTAGCAATATCCTCCACAGGCGGTGCCCCGGTGGTTATTACCTGTAAAAGACCCTCATACTTATCTATTATCCTGAATCTTACTTCCAAATCGGTTAATGAGGGGAAAGCCCCTATAAGCCTTCGTGTATAGGCATCAGGCTGCATCTTCTTGTAAAGGGCATCTCTATATTTTGCCGGTATGATATGGTTGAAAACATCGATCTTCATCTTTCTCTCCCTCCTTCATAAAGTTCTTAGTCCCTTAAGAATAAGATTCGTGCTTATTCTGGCAGAAAATATTTTCATAGCTAGAGCAGCCCATGAAAATCGGGATGTTGAATTCGAGATCCGGTTTATCGGGGTTAGGATAACACCACCTGTCTTGCTCCTGGTAAGCAATGTAAGGCTCTGTGTCCAATTGTCTGGAAGAAGCTACCAGATTGCACAAACTCGTGAAGCATTTTCTACCTTAAACCCTCACATCTCTCAGGCCATAGGACATGTGCTTCAGAGCTATGGTCCCTGATCATTTATCATTCGCTTTCAGCACGACTGTATCTTAGATGATGTTTTAGTTTACGATAAGGAAACAACAGTTTACATAGAAGATTCTTTATTGCAAGTAAAAAAAATGAAAAGACGGCCGAATATTGTCAAGGGAGGGAATATGTCAATTCTCAGCGGAAGCCTTGCTCCATAACCAAATGATTCGATTAAGAAAATGATCACAGAGCCTATGGCACTGCCAAAATCATATGTTTTGGGTGTACAAGCAACGCATATGAATTGAGATTAGTTCTTGCTCTTGGATGTCGTTTTTCGTTGACAGTCGGGAAACAAAAGGTTACATAGGGAATACTCTATAAACGGATAACTATATAGATAGACTCGCCAGGCTTTCGGTAATCAAGAAGTCTAACACTGATTCATCAGTATCCTGAATTGAATGGTGATCTCCTCTTTTGCGGCTCGCGGGGAGCGGAATTGCTGGGGAGCTTAAACCTTAACCAGGGATATCGTTTTATAACTCCAAAAATCTATTTATCTATTCCAGCTACAATTCTTATTTGAAATTCTTCTATCGATTATTGCCTTAGCTCCACAGCATAATGATGAGCATTTATTCTGCTTGACGTGACAATAGTGAGGGATATGGATATCTTTCTTTCCACTTCACCCTGGTGAATATCTCTTTTCAAGTACCTATGGAGAAATAACAAGCTAGTGGTATCGCTCATATACCAAAGAAGGTCATGGCTGTTTTCGAGAGGCCTGCCCGCCATCGCTCTCGCTCAGGCGAGGCGGGCGGGCGATATCTTAAAAAAGAATTCCACCGGGTCTTGCATAGGTCACAGAGGTGGGGTTTACACCGTGGAAGCCCTGGGAATCACCATCTGGGTCATCTAAACCCCACCTCTGTGACCACATCCCCTGAGGCCAATAGATATCGCCTTGAGAAAATCGGCATGACCGGATAGAGCAAGGTATCTACACGTTATCTGACAACTGTACCATTAGGGAAACACTTCTGAATAACACTAAGCTCTTATTCAACAGGGCGGGCTGGGCAGGTGCTTCAAGCATGCTCTTTCCCTTTACCCGCCTCAGTTAATCGGGCATAACAGCATGTGCTTCGGTGTCAAAAAAAGACATCCATATCCCTGGCACCATAGTCATTTCGGAGCTGAAGCAATAATCGAATTCTTCTATTGCATACTTATAGGCCTCATCTTATGAGATCATATTTTCTACAGTATTGCATGAGATGACCTCGTAAGAAGTCTGAAAATGGGATGGAAAAGTAATCCCGCCACAACCGGGACCAAGTGCACGTTGAGCTTGCGAAATCCCGCCTGTCGAAGATGCCGTTTGCGGTGGGGGGCGCCGGAATCTTGAGGCATGAGGCGAGAATAAACGGCTCAAGGCATAAGGTTAAAGGCCCACGGTAGAGAAGACAATTCTTACTTCCCTGAGCCTTGTACCCTAGGCCCTTTGCCTCATTTATGAGCTGCAATTTCACATTTATTCATTATCTGATTGCAGACCTTTAATCTTGACTTTCAGTATTTCTTTTTCCGCTGAATTGGGATTGTGTATGACCCATTAAAATGTTCAAGGAGCGGTTATGGGATGTCTTTTTATACGGTAACCTTATCAAAAGGAGGGTAGGTTATGAGAAGAGAAAAATGGCGAAAAGGGTATCTTGTTTGTTCAGTGTTTATCATCGGTTCTTTATTTCTCGTAGGGATGTCGGCCGGACCCGTTTCGGCACAGTCAGAATTGAAATATCCAAAGATCGTCCGTTTTGCATCCCTTTCACCGGGTAGTTTACTTTATATCCTCATTAGCGGTCTTTCCAAGGTAGCTTCGGATAAATCCCCTATGACCGTGGTCGTCATACCGACTGCCGGGGCTTACACCTGGCTCCCCATGATGACCAAGCAGGGAACGATCGACATCGGGATGGAGAACTTCGCAAGTATCGCGCAGATGTGGACCGGCATTATCGCGCCGGAGCCTGTCCCAAAGGGGTTCGGCGGTAAATCGCCCTACCCCAAGACCCCGACCGTTCGAATCCTTAATGCAGGGCCCGCTTTTAAAATGAGTATGCTCGTCCGAAAGGATTCCGGGATGAAATATGTTCATGAGTTGAAGGGCAAACGGATCGCATGGGAGTGGACCGCCTTTCCACCAAACATAGCGATCACGCTGGCCGTTCTTTTAAATGGAGGCCTCACCATTGACGATGTCAAGACAGTACCCGTGACAGAAGTCGTGGCAGCTGTTAAGGCGGTTCAGGAAGGGCGCATTGACGCAACCGTATGTGCTTTGGGGATGGGCGCTGTTGCCGAAGCAGATGTTATGTTGAGCTCAACATAAATAGTGTTATGTGAAGCTCTAAATTATGTGAAGTTGAGCTTCTTCATGTCCGGAATGCCCTTCATTTTCTCCCTCCGGCTAATATTTTACTACACATAATTGAGGCCCTTTTGCAAGCGCATTGAGCCACTCTAAGACACCG